>JAEORI010000231.1 GCA_016840965.1 Candidatus Thorarchaeota archaeon
ATATCATTGATTTTGCTTCCACTAGCACGTCCACACCATTCTTTCTTGTTCCTTGGGGAGGTCCAAACACAACTGATGAAATATTTAGCTCTTCTAGAGCCTTCAAATAGTCAATGAGCTGCTCAGTAGTTCCACAAAAGGCAAATCTCTGAAGGATTTCTTTTCCTAGTGTTCTAATAATATCTGAATCTACACGGCCTCGTTTTCTCAATAATCCTCTGGCTATACTTATCTTATCGTGAAGATTAAATAATTCACTCACAGCTTTGCTTAAACCAATTGCTACCATCGCTGCTGAGGTTGCAACTCCTTGATTCTTCTCGATATCTTCGCAGTCACCAACAAATGTTGGTGGAAAGATACCAAGCTGAAAGTCTTTTGGAGTTCTCCTCGTAATCTGATTTAATGCCCAAGATACCATTTCAATGTCGGAATAGTTAAGGAGGACACCATCTGCATCCAAAGATACCTTTAGCATGCTAGGACCCTGAGCTCCAAAAAGAACTGAACTTCTATATCCTGTACTTGCTAGTTCAGATTTTATTTCTCTAAGAGCCTTCTTTGTTTTTTCGACCACGAGCATTGGGGGGATTGAAACTCCAATATTAGCAAGTGCGTGTCTGTCTCCGGGGCCAAGTAGCAGATCGAAACGATTACCATAGCTATCAATCAATGTTGACATAAATTGAACAATCTGCGTCACCGAGTATAAAAGAGGACTGACTAAGCCAACCCCTATTCTACACTGGTTCGTTCTTTGAGCAATAGCTGCTGCGACGGCTGGTGCATATCGAACTGCTGGGAAATCAGTTACCCATATCTGATCAATTCCACCTTGATCTGCAGCTTCTGCTTTTTGTAAAGTGTCCGCCAATGTGTTTCTAACATTGAGTGCAACTCCCCATCTCATGCAGTTTCTCTCCTTGAATCAGCTTCGGTAAAAATCTCAACTAGTGCTTCTCTCCAATCTCCTGAGAAAGGTGGTCCAATAACAACTTCAGTGGCACCAATTTCAGATAACTTTTGAAATCGATCTACCATGTGCTCTTTTGTACCACTTATCGAGAAGACATCAAGTAGCTCATCATCAACAAAATCCGCCCCCTCTCTTGGACTTGATGCAGCAACAATCTCTCGAATCTGATTCACTTTTTCCCTATCCACTGATAGCATATCTAGGACTGCATCAGGTGTGTCAGCGATTACGAGAGCCACAACTCGCCGTGCTACTTTTTCCTCTATGCCTTTAAAGGTTGGAATTGTTGGAACCCAAATCACCTTCTCAACTTCGCTCTCTACTCTTCCTGCCTGTTCTGCGGCATTGTTAACCACATCAATCGCGTAACGTAGATAGTCAAACGGACCTGACAAGATAACTCCATCAGCGATTTCTCCAGATAATTTCAGCATCTGAGGCCCTCTCACTCCCAAGAAAATAGGAATATGAATTGGGTCAGGTAATTCAAGATTATATCCCTGTAGTGAAAACAACTCACTATTGGAATCCTCATTTTCTCTCGCCCACAGTCTTCTGAGAGTTTCTATAACCCTACGAAGTTCAGTTACTGGTTTCTTGATGCGTATTCCATGTTTTTCTAAGTCCTGAATACCTCCAATTCCAAGACCGAACGCGAACCTATTAGCTCCAACCTCACTCAATGTAACACCTGTCCGAGCGAGGGTAGAAACATTGTGAACCGTAACTGGAATTATCCCTGTACCTACTCGTACATTCTTTGATTGAAGTAATGTTGCTGCGGTCAGAACGAAAGCTTCCTGTCCTAACGCAATATCTTCACCAACCCAGATACTCTTTGCCCCAAGTAAGTCTGCATTTTGTGCAATCCAACTTGTTGCACTTACACTCATATGAGTCGTTATTCCAATACTGACCTCAAACGAGCTGCTCATCTCAATCAAACCGATTTATTACAGTACAATCTCTTCTCAAATATCCACCTTTTGTTAGGGGATATTTATTTCTGAGAGTGCGACTAGTCTGTGTTGATTACATTGACTCGTATAATTTGGGGAATCACTGGTTCTGGCGACCTAATAAATGAAATAATCAAGACGATGAAACAGCTCGAGGAAGATAAGGATATTCGACTTACAGTTATTATTTCAAAGGCTGGGGAACAGATGCTTAGACTTTATGGTCTTTGGGATGAGCTTAACGCATCATTCTCAAAAGTCATGAAAGAATCCAACGCAAACGTGCCTTTCGTTGCAGGTTCTCTTCAGATTGGAAAATATGATGTTCTTATCGTGGCTCCCTTGACAGCTAATTCTACTGCTAAAATCGCACACGGAATTGCTGACAGTCTAATCACTAATGCTGTTGCTCAGACACTAAAGGGAACTACACCAGTGATGCTTTATCCGGTTGACCAAGTTGATGAAGAAGTACAAACAATTGGACCCGACGGTGAAATATTCTCTATTAAACCTCGAAGAGTTGATCTAGAAAATGTCCAGCGCCTCAGAGAGATGGAACGAGTTACTGTAGTAGATTCACCTCTGAAAATTCCGCAACTTGTTAAAGCCCTCCTCAATAAAGAGTGAGGAATTTGAATGGATGACGATACTAGGACTCATGGTCTCGTACGAGAGCGAGTAATTAGTTGGTACAATCAAAAAGGTCGCGATTTTCCATGGAGAAATGCCAAAAATCCCTATCACATTCTAATTGGAGAAATGCTTCTTCGAAGAACAACAGCTACCGCTGTATTAAGAATCTATAATGACTTCATAAATCGATACGATACCCCGGAGCGTCTTGCTAGTGCTCGTGAATCAACAATTGAACGTTCATTGGTTTCTATTGGGCTACAATCAACTAGAGCAAAACAACTCCGAAAAGCAGCGTCCATCATTGTGAAGGATCATGATGGTCAAATCCCAAAGTCATTAGAAGCCCTTCAATCTCTGCCTGGCGTAGGAAATTATATTGCATCTGCAGTCAGAATATTCGCTTTTGGTGATGCTATACCTCTAGTTGATGGCAATGTGATTCATCTTATTTCTCGTGTCTTTAATATGGAATTTTCCGGACCTTCTGATGACAAAGCTTGGGACTTTGTAGCTAATTTTGGGGGCCAACATGACGCTAGACTATATTGGGGCATAATTGACCTCGTCGCAACTACATGCCTTAGACGGAATCCTCGGTGTAGTATTTGCCCACTCAATGACGTATGCAAATGGTTCGCAGGATTGACTTTGAAACAATAGTTCAGAGTGCAGTTGTCAATCCAAATCTGGAATCGAAATCTCGACAGAAATCTGCTCCCCGCAAGGACAGGTGGCATTGATAGGATATATGTCTGGGGTATCAATACTTATGGACGCTCCCTGTATCGCTGCCTTGTCTATGAGTGCCTGCATATTGTGAACCATATACTTAGCAAAACCCGCTACAAGATCTGGAATGGAAATATCATTAATCCAATACACATAGCGAGTACAAATTGGACAATGGCTAACAATTATGTTCGTCTTATCGCCACAACTCTCACAGGCAAGTAAAGCATGATGATATTCTGGTGCGTTTGGCATAGGAATCTCTAGTCTATTCTCTTTACCACAACGATAACAGAAATAACTGAACTCTTGATCCATAAGATATTGACCTCTTTCTATATTTTCAGAAGCCCGTTACTCGAATTGAGAAATATGTACTATTAGAAAATTGCTCTGTGGTTCTAATAAGGAAAGAGCTTCACCATACTAAGGATGTGATTTTAGATGTTAATTCAGCAACAGAACACAAAACTTCTTTCCTTGTTACTCGTATTCCTCACAGAGAACTATACAACAGCACTGCGAAGATGTAATGTTTGTGACACAACCACCCCCCGATTTGAAAGAAGCTTTCTCATTAGTGGACAATGGGTGTGTTTGGATTGTATCCTAGCCCGGATTGCCGGTATTCCTTACTTGCCTATGAACCTATAAAACCGAACAGTGTAAAAGTAAGTGATGAATTTTGAATCAAATCAGGTGATTCCATTGAAGACACGAATTCAACCTCATCTTAGAGTTGGAGACGGAGATGTAGAGAAACATGTTATTATTACAGGCAATCCCGATCGTGTGCCTGTGATTGCATCCAGGATGAAAGATCCAGAAGAGGTTTCAAAATATCGAGGGCTCGTCACTTATCGTGCGTTTACACCTCAAGGCATACCTGTGACTATCTCTGGAACTGGCATGGGAGTCGCTTCAACTCATATTTGCATTGAAGAGCTTGCCAAACTTGGGTGTCAAGTAATCATTCGTTTAGGAAGTTGCGGAGGCATCGACCCCTCTGTGAAGACAGGTGATGTAGTTGTACCCACTGCCTGTGTACGAGATGAACGGGCAAGCCTCAACTATGCTCCAATGGAATATCCAGCAGTAGCGTCACCTCGATGGTTCATTGCACTCTATGAGAGTATCAAGAAACTTCTCCCTACAGAACGTGTCCATGCTGGTATTAATTGGACCTCAGACATTTACTACGTGAACCCATCACTCAACCAGCTAGACCTATGGACACGAGCACGGGTGAAGAGTGTTGAGATGGAATCCTCACTTCTATTCACGTTCGCCCAGACTCGTGGTCTTGAGGCTGCTGCAATTCTTTCATGTGACGGTAATCTTCATGGAGCGCAGAAAACTGAACAGGCTCATGAAGGAGAAAAAACTGGAGAGCAAAACCCATTACTAGTTGAGGCAATAGCAAAGTCACTAGACGCTGTGGTCATGTCAATCGATATGATGGAACAATCAAAGTAGAAGTCACTTCGCAACAGAAGTTTCGTTTTGACCATGGTTGCTGGTAACTCGTCATCTCAATCCAAGACAGATGTGAGATTATACCTAATAATGAAAGCTGAACTTGGTTAGGTCATCCAACCTGTTGAAGCGCGGTACCAAAATCATGCAGAGACTGGGCTTGAAGCCCTGCACTGAATTTGAAACATGTGGAGATGTTTAATCTCATGATATCCGAAACAACTGGGCAGATTTTTAGTGAAGTATTGTACAGGTAGAAGTACTATGCAGGAGTCAGGAGTTCGCAATGGTGTCTTCGGTGAGTCAAGTCCCAAAATCACTCTGAATCATTTTGACAAGGTCAGCAACCCGAAATCTATTCATGGCATTTACCCATATCGTGGAAAGATGTCTGCATTAGATGCAGCACATGTCATCTCACAACTGCCATCAAGTGCAGTTCTTCTGGACCCGTTCTGTGGAACAGGCACAATCGTTTATGAAGCTCAAGCGCACGGTATGAGGGCTATTGGCGTTGATAACAATCCTCTCGCTTGTATAATTGCTAGAGGGAAGACTGAACCCAATGATGTATCGACTGTTTTGGAAACTCTGTCTTCAGCAATTTCTGATGCTCAATCGCAAATCAGCGTCCCAAAAATGCCTGCTACCCCTAGGAAGTTTTTTCATCCAGATACAGCAGAGCAAATCATGAGAATGGTGCAAGTTTCAACCAATTTCTCCCCCTATCTTCTGTCTGCACTTTACGGAGCTATTTGTTTGGCCGCAAGAGCATGCAATGGGTGGTTATGGACATCCACTTCAATTGGTCGAATTAATCTCCCACTTCGGAAGATTGACTTCTACTCGACTCTTCTTAGAAAAGCAAAGAAACACCTAGAGTTCTTGAATGTTGGTTCTCCAGCACAGATTCATACTCATGACTCGCGTCGAATGTGTGAAATCATTGAGGAGGAGTCGATAGATGTTGTGTACACGAGTCCGCCATATTTTGACGCTCTGGACTACACAGGATACTATTCAAAGATTATACTTGAGATACTTGGGATGGATCGGGCCTTAGTTCGAAAAGGCCTCATTCAGAAGCATTCAACTTATGGAAAAGACATGAAACGAGTATTGATTGAAATTGACAAAGTGGTCCGGGAGAAGTCACTCATCATATTTGTTGTTGGGGATCGAATGGTTCATGGAAAGTTAGTAAAGGGATCTGAATTCTTCGCAAAGATTGCTCCTTGGATCAATCCCTATGTGGTCGAACGAGAATACACAAACACAGCTAGTGGTCTTTGGGATAAAATTAACAGAACAAAGCGGAAGGAGCAAATAATAGTCTGGGACCTTGCTAATGGAGGCCGATCATAGAATTGACTTACCATATGGTTGTGATTGGTGATAGCACATGTATGGATGAAGTGCAAGACTCATCTGTTCATCTCGTTGTCACTTCGCCTCCTTATTGGAACCTAAAAGACTATGGTGAGAACAAAGGGATTGGACAGACTGCTTCAACCTTTGAAGAATATTTCACTTCTATTTGCAGTGTCTTTCGCGAGTGCGTGGAGAAGCTTGTGCCTGATGGTAAGCTAGTCATCAACATCATGCCAATTTTTCTAACTGGTAAGAATACTAAGTTCAATCGAAGGGTCACTAAAACGGTCCTACCTGAACTAGAGGAATTTATGAACTCGCTAGGAAACATGTACCTTCATTCACTGTATATCTGGGATAAACGAAAGGCTGCAAGATTTAGTTCCTGGGGCTCATATCCCTATCCTCCCAACCTTCTTTCAACTTACCCGTATGAATGGATTATCGTCTTCTCGAAGAGTGGCCGGCGACCTCCCATCACCAAAGCAATTAAAGAAGCATCCACCATAACACATAGTGAATTTACAGACTGGGTTCAAAACTCGATTTGGGACTTTCAAACCGCTTCGGCTAAACAAGAAAATCATCCTGCGCCTTTTCCAGAGGAGCTTCCCAGAAGATGCATCAGATTGTATTCATTTGTTGGTGATACGGTACTTGATCCTTTTGCGGGTAGTGGGACTACTCTTAAGGTCGCTCGTGAGCTAGGGCGTAATTCTATAGGATATGAGATTAATCCTGCATATGAACTACTGATTCGAGAAAAAATAGGTGCCTCAGAAAAAAACACCATCGATAGATTCGAGTTCATTATGAATAGAGGTTAAGACTAAAAAGTTCACAAACATAGTTCAAGTCATCAGTTCGCGAATTTAGTAATAAGAAAGAATTCATGTAATCTATTTGGAGGCTCTTGGTATCTTTGGCTTATGATGTCATCGTGGTTGGAGCAGGTCCTGCTGGATCAATTGCGGCATATGATTGTGCAGAACAAGGCCTCAAGACACTATTACTAGAAAAATACCGCATTCCACGAGAAAAGCCCTGTGGCGGTGCTGTCATGTATCGAGGGCTTCGTTTGATTAACGGAAGAATCCCTAGAAACCTGATTGAACAACGCATTTTTGGTCTGAGGTTCCTCCTTCCGGATGGGCAGGCTACAGAGTTCTTATCAGACAAGTTGATTGGAATTACAGTCTTTCGAGATCGTTTTGATGAATTTCTAGCCAGACGCGCCAGTGATGCTGGTGCTGAACTTATTGATAACTCGCCAGTTGTTGATGCATCAGTATCATCAGATTCCGCCATCGTTAAACTAGCAAACGGAACCGAGTTCAAGGCAAGCTATCTCCTTGGAGCTGACGGTGTGAACTCAATTGTGAGTAGAGCACTAGGGCTCAGACCAAAAAGGAAAGATTTGACAAAAATCGGTCTTGGAATGGAAGCAGACTTTTACGTTGGGGAGGAAGGAGTATCAAAAGCTACAGGAGGAAATCCAACCGTTCTAGAAGTATGCCCGGTTGAAGGTCGTGTTAGTTATGGATGGGTCTTTCCAAAGAAAGAACATCTTGCGATTGGAATAGCAGGAGCAGGTGTGCATATGAAAGCCCTCAGAACACGATTTGACTCATTTTACAAGCATGTAGAGAAACGAACTGGAGTCAGCTTGAATCTTGAAAAAAGAAGAACATTCTTTCTTGGTGGAGATGGGCTTGGTAACAAGAATGTCACACAACGTTCAATTCTGATTGGTGATGCTGCAGGCTTCGTAGACCCACTTATGGGTGAAGGGATTGCATATGCAATGAAATCTGGCGAATTTGCAGCTTCAGTCATCTGTAAGGCATATAATGAAAACCGCTATGATGAAGAGGCGCTTTCAGAATATCAAGATCTTTGTTTCAATGAATTTTCTGCTAATTTTGCACTTGCTACTCGGGTCGGAGTCAATGGTCCATCATTAGCTGAGATTATACTCCCTAGAGTGAATGGTCACAAACTTGCTTCTGAAATAATGACTATGGTAGCTCGTGGTGAGATTGGATATGCAGATATTCCCTATACAGTCTTCAAGCGACTTCCAAGAGAGTTACCAGCTATTATTAGACAAGTTATACAATCTCATCTTACTTAGCTACGCTGAAAACCTTCATAGGTATCTTATCATCGATAGTATAAGCGATGAAGTATTTTTACAGTGGATTGGTCATTATTCTTCTAGTCAGCATAACCAGCCCAATTAGCGTTGAGCAATTCTCTCATACTCCATTATTCAATGGGTCCAGTGCGTACTCATATATCGTCGACCAATGTGACTTCGGACCTCGTCCACCAGGATCGGATAATCTGAGTCTCTGCAGAACTATGATTGCGGAAGTACTCGAATCGTTTGGATGGAATGTCACATTTCAAAATTTTTCATACCATGAAGTTGAATGTGTAAACATCATTGCTGCATGGAACTCGCAGAGCAACTCTCCAATCATTATCGGAGCTCACTACGATACACGACCGCCCAATTCCCATGACCCTGGTTCCGGTCTTGGAGCTAACGATGGTGCAAGTGGAGTTGCAGTCCTATTAGAATTAGCAAGTACGCTCCCTAATGAAACCCGTGAATCTGTTGAAATTGTGCTTTTTGATGCTGAAGATTCAGGTGGTATTAACGATTGGGACTATATTCAGGGATCAACATATTATGTTTCTCAACTTAGTGCAGAACGCAAAGCATCAACTCATGCTATGGTATTGTTTGATATGGTTGGAGACTCCAATCTCAAGTTACCTCGTGAAAGCAGTTCAACATCCTCTCTACAAAACACAATTTGGAATCTTGCTGGCCAGTTGGGACATAACGACACTTTCATTGACTCTTATGGTGGGTCAATACTTGACGATCATAGACCCTTCCTGAATGCAGGTATTCCTGCCGTTGATCTGATTCAAATACCCTTTCCATGGTATTGGCACACGCTTGAGGATACACCTGACAAGTGCAGTGCTGAGAGTCTTGAAACCGTTGGCGAAGTCTTGGAGGTCTTTTTAGTACAAGAAGCCAATAATATGACACCTTTTCCGCCTGATCCGCCCATATTCCTTATCGTTGTAGTTCTAGCAGTCGTAGCCCTTTCTATCCCAGCACTCTATTATCAGCTTAGGAAAAGATAGAATGTTACACACCTTTAAACTGAAGTTCTTAAGACCATTGGTTGATATTTAACACATGGTGATTCAGTTTGGAGAAGGTAGATCTCTATAGACCCACTGATAGTTCCCCATCTCCACTGACAAGTATTTCTATTTCTCCAAAAGGCCGCCTGATTGCATGCGGAAAAATGGATTCTGAAATTCTTTTAATTGACACGCGATCTGGAAAAACAAAACGAGGTATCACCGGTCATGATGGCGCTGTAACTGATGTACGCTTTGCTGGAAGCTCAAATGCTATTCTCTCGTGCAGCTGGGACCAGACCACTCGCCTATGGAATATAAAAAATGTTGAGGAAACTAAGATTCTCAAGCATCTCACAGAAGTGAAGGCACTTTCAATCTCACTAAAACTTGGGAAAGGAGCTTCAGGCTCCCGTGATGGAATGGTTAAGATATTTTCGTTACGGAGTTTAAAAAGCATCAGAAACCTTCAAGCTCATAATTCTGATATCTCTGGTATAGCTATGATTGATGATACTCCTAAAATCGTCACGGCTTCATACGATGGGACCTGTACATTATGGAACCTGTCATCATATGATCCTGAGAAGACACTAGTAAAACAGAATGATCGAATAAGGTCAATGGCAGCAGCGCCAGATGGATCAAGTATCTTCTTGGGTTTACAAAGTGGTGATATAATCCAAATCAACCCTACAGATATCAGCGAGAAATCACAGATGTCAGGACACACTGACCTAACAAGTGCTCTATGTGTCGACCCAACATGTCAATATCTTGCTTCTGGAAGCTGGGATCGCACAATAAAGATCTGGTCCTTAGAGGATAAGACTGAAGTTGCTACTGGTCAACTAGTGACTGGAATTGCATCAATTGCTTGGTCTCCAGATGGAGCTACCATTTATACTGCTGACCTTTCAGGATCCGTAATTTCATGGACTCCCCGTTTATGATTAATTCTCTATTGAACCAATTTTTTAGCTCTAATATCAATATCCGCGAATCCCTCTTTGTGCAACGTGATTCTAATACGACCATAGTTTCTGCTAATCTCTCCATTTTTTGAACCCTTGAGAATAGTAGATAATTTGTCTGCAAAACGGTTTCTACTTCGTTTGTCAAAAGGTATTGGAAGTAATTCGCCATTATTGAGAGTAAGAGTGACAGCTTTGTCATCCAATCTAATTATAGGTTGAGAAAAAATAAGTCGATCCGGTCTGAAAAATGGAGTCTTATCTCGTAGAGTACGAACCGTCTTTGATAACTTCCGATGCTGATTGATTTCTGAACCTGCAGTCTTCAAAACATCCTCTAGATAGCCGCGTCTGCTATCAAATCTACTTGAGAACTCTTCGTGCAGATCCTCGAGTGCACGCAGACGAGATGAGAAGCTTCGTTTTAGTATTTGCTTTATTGTCCAATTAGTAGCAGCCCCGTATTTTTGGAGTTCCTCCTCAAGAACACTCTGTTTGTCTCTTGTCAGAGTTACACTCAGTAGTTTTAGTATCTCAAAATCCTGCATGAGCAACACTGCTCCTAAAACCAAAGCTGGCCTAATCAATCTAACCTAGAGCCGTTGTGCTATGAATTCTGCTTCTCCGATAATTCTCATTATTTCCTTTGGAAGAATATCGTAGGCTCCATGTTCAACAAGAATCTCTTCATAGAACACAGGCTCTGTTTCACTTAGTTGGTCCATGAAGACACCGTCCACTAAACTGGAGAATTCTTTAATCGTAATGAGTGCTCTACCCAGTGAACAAGCTGATTGTCGCATCTCAAGAACAGCCAACTCATAGTCGCCATTGTAGGTTAGACCCAATGCTCCGTGATATTCTCTCTGTGCTTGAGATAAGAGTCCTGTAGCGAGCAGTGCTTGTTCGTCAATTCTCACTTCACCCATTCGGCTTTCGGCTAATTCCAACCACTCGCGTAAGTCATTGAGCACAGACAAGAGTTTAGGTTCATCCATGCCTTTCAATTTAAAGGCTCTCAAGAACAGAGAGTATGTCATAGGATCGAGCATTCTGACTTCAGTCAGCACTTCTGCTGGTTTAAGTATCAAGAAGTTGTTGTTCACCATCAAAATGACTCGTCCCAGATTAAACACTCCTTCGCGCATCTCATAAATCGCACTAGGTCCCTCATCATCTTCTGCAAATTTCTTTGCTCTGTTCAAATACTCCAAAGCAGTTCTTTTGACTTGCGAGATTGACTCCTCAGACCATACATAACTGACCGTCTTCTTCTGCCAGTCACTGACTATTCCCTTTGTATCGTGCATCACAAGGGAGTTTCTCAGACGGTTTATGACTTCAGATATTTTGGTAACATCTTTCGTAATACCATCAAAGACATTCTCGACTTCCTTGACAGTCATGAATACCATGTCCACAAGAACCTCTTTGTGTGATGACATAAGTCGAACAGGCGCCTCTGGAGCGTCCCAAATAATGCATATATCCAAGTCGGAATTTGCTGTAGCAGTACCTCTTACATAGGACCCATAGACAAAGATTCCCTTGACATTCTTATTATGCTTCCACTCATTGACAGTGTCTTTCAATGCATCGGTAAAACGCTTACGAATGTCAGTCATCTTCTTAATCTCTCCATGTTCTCCCGTGTGTACTAGTACTACCTGAGGTGGCGGTCGTCAATAAAACTATCTGATATGAGTCCCGACACTAATTAATAGTCGATTATCAAAGTGCAACGCTATGTCCCGAGTAGATAACAGAGCTAATGACGAGCTGAGACCTGTTGAATTTACGCGAAATTACCTAAAGCACCCAGAAGGATCAGTTCTAATTGTTACTGGAGAAACTAAGGTCATTTGTACTGCAACTGTTGAAGAAGGAGTTCCGAGCTGGCTCAATGGAAAGGGGCAAGGCTGGGTGACTGCTGAATATGGTATGCTTCCACGTTCCACAGATGACAGAATAAATCGATACAAGCTCAGCGGACGAGCCCAAGAGATTCAACGATTGATTGGACGCTCCCTTAGAACAGCTGTAGATATGAACCTAATGGGCGAGAATACAATCAAGATTGATTGTGATGTCATTCAGGCTGATGGTGGGACACGTACTGCATCAATTACAGGTGCATTTGTTGCACTTTGTGATGCACTGCAGTATATGGTAGATTTGGAAATGATTTCAGAAAGCCCTATTATTGGCAATGTAGCAGCTGCAAGTGTGGGAATACTCAACAATGAAATCTTACTAGATCTCTGCTATCTTGAGGATGCTCAAGCCGATGTTGACATGAATGTTGTCATGCGAGGATCTGATTTTGTTGAGGTTCAAGGAACTGCCGAAGGTGCTACCTTTGGTCGTGATGCTATGAATGAAATGTTGGACTTGGCGATAAAAGGCATCTCGGAACTGACAGCTGCTCAAAACAGAGCATTATCTGCGAAATAACTACGGTCTAAAAATCGCCTCTGACAAAAACTTTATACGTGAACTCTGAACATTTAATGTGCTCTGGTCGAAGAGAAGGTCTTATGCGACGTGAACGTCGTGAGGCTGTTTCTGGTAGCGCTGGTGACAAAAACTACCATCGATGCATAGCAAGCTTTAAATCACAGCCAAATTAGGCTGGCGGAGCGCTCACTATACGAGTGACGCGCTAGCGTTAGGTCCGGAGTTCAGAGTTTTCGAACGCTGAACAAAGGTTCACCGGGACCAGGTCATGAGAAAGGTATCATTCCCGGTGGAGGACCGTCAACGTTGACGACTCAGTGAAGTGTGTCATGGAGAGTCTGACGCGTGGACTGCAGAGGATGGAGGTACACTGATCATTAGAATTGTAGGGAATGTTACTACAATAACTCCTTGGCATGATTAGATATAATCATGTTCACAATTAGTGGACAACAGGTAATACTGTGTCAACACATGAGTAGATTTGCGATTCGCTAAACGGCCAGTGGTGGATGACTTGGTTGGCTAGCCGATGAAGGGCGTGACAAGCAGCGAAATGCCTGGGGTAGACGCATGAAGTCTTTGATCCCAGGGTTCCCGAATAGGACTTCCAAGTATGGGCTAATACCCCATACTGTTCGAGGGTCAAATCTCGAATGGGAACGCTCGGAATTGAAACATCTTAGTACGAGCAGGAAGAGAAAACAAATGTGATTCCCTGAGTAACAGCGAGCGAAAGGGGAATAGGCCAAACTGAATCCCTGTGCGATGAGTACAGGGAGATGTGGTGTTAGGGCCTGGACAAGTGCCTCTGCAGTGAAGCCGAAGTCGTCTGGAACGACGTGGCAAAGAGGGTGACACCCCCGTAGGCGTAAAGTGCAGGCATGTCTAAGGATCCAGAGTAGCGCGGGTTGGTTTTCTCGCGTGAATGTCGCAGGTACAATCTGCGAAGCCTAAATACTCAGCCAAACCGATAGTAAACTATGTAGCGCGAG
>JAEORI010000232.1 GCA_016840965.1 Candidatus Thorarchaeota archaeon
ATCGCACCGGAAGTGAACGAAGGACTTATCCTAGTAGTCCTTAAGAACACTCAGTAGGAAAATAAGATAGAGGTGTACTATTAATGAGTGATCCAAAAGCCTTCGACAAGATCCTCACGGAAATCATCAGGCAAGACAAGGGCATAAAAAAGGTCATTCTTGTTGACAAGACAGGCCTAACTATTGCCAACGTAAGCAAATTAAGCTATTATCCGGTGGACGTCGATAGCATCGGAGCAATAGCCAGTGCGGTCTTCTGTGCAAGTGAGGAGCAGGGCAAGAACCTGCAGATTGGGGAGCTTGAGATAGTCACTTCAGAGTTCTCAGAGGGCAAAATTTTCGCCTCAGCCTGTGGGAAAGGTGTACTCTGTGTTGTTTCAGAGGCAGAGGTGAATATTGGTCTGATCCGGCTTGTGATGAAGAAGCAAGGCGTACAACTAGCTAATGAGCTTGACAAGTTCCTCGCAGTTGAGCCACTCTCTCCGAAAGAAAGTGAGCTTGACGAAGAGGACCTGAAGTCAGCCTTGGCTGAACTAGAACGAGTTTGAAGCAAGTAGTTGTATTCGCATCTGGCAGAATTGCTCTTTAGTGAGTATTAGTTCTGGAGAGTGTCTTGTCGCAGTTCTGACAGACAATCTAATCCCTGTCTTTTGGAATTTCATTCTCGTATTTGGCATCGCAGTGGGGACATGCAAGTCGTACGAAGTCACCTGAGTTTCCGTGCTGAATGATTTTGCAGGATTGACATTTGTACGAGGGAACGTAGCGCATATTGAACACCTCTGAAACACCCCTTGTCCATCTCCTTAGACATTTACTCAAGTGGCGAACTTTGATTGGGTGTCAGATGTGCGCCTCATGATATCAAGTGGAAACCGGACGATATAAGATTGCCAATAAAAAGAGTCGGGACATGGACAAATGGCGCGAATACTGATCTCATCACGCCCTCACACAACTAGAGATTTATACCACTGAAGAATGATTGGGGAATTAAATGACTAAACCAGTAATATGGGTCGAAGGCATCATAGGAGCTGGAAAGACCGAGCTGACTAAAATCCTATGCAGAGAAATGAATTTCGAGGGGCTCTATGAACCCGTCGATCAGAACCCCTACCTTAAGATGTTCTATGAAGATATGAGTAAGTGGGCCTTCCCCATGCAGATACTATTGTTACACAAACGATTTGCCCTTCAGAAAAGGGCTGCATACTCAGCTTATGTAGATGGAGGTCCCGAGGGATACATCGTAGACCGTGGACTCCCCGGCGATCGGGTATTCGCCAAGCTATTGACACAGCAAGGTCATATAGAGCAGATAGACTGGGAAACTTACGAATTGGCTTACAATATAATGCATCAGTCGTTGGTGGCGCCCAATTTGCTGTTGTACCTTGACGTACATCCAGATGAAGCCTACCAGCGAGCGAGGAAAAGAGCAAGGGACGAAGAGAGTCCCATGCCAGATGACAGCTTCAGAGAATACCTAGGAGAACTGGAGCGTGAGTATCTAATACTTCTCGATGAAATATACCAACAGAAACATCACTGGAGCAGAGGGATGAAAATTCTTAGAATACCTTGGAGAAACATAGACATGGACAATCCAGACAAAGACAAAATACAGGCTCTTGTAGCCAAGATTAGAAAAGAATTAGAATGCTTGTGACCAGTGCTGGAGCTCAGTTCTATATACAGATTAATCATGTTTTATCCGGCCAAATGCATGGATAGGGACATCCATAAATCGATAATCACGTATTGGATTTATTCTAGGAGCTAGCTCTAATCATGGATACACAAACGATAATTCGACCCATAGACGTTGGAAGCTTTCCGCTGCATGCCGATTTAGAACGTTATCTGATAGGAGCTAACCATGTGGAAAGAAGCTCTGGAAAAGTGGTCACTGAAGATGCAGAGTATTTCACCACTCAACATAACTCAGCATTCAGAATTAAAGCAGAAGCATTAGGTCCTGAAGAGGCAGTAGTATCATACGTTCAGTGCAGAGGAATGATAGATCAGTTTCTTCTACCAGTATTTCATCATGTGATGGAATCAGATGGTTTGCAGATTGATGTTAGCACGAGCTTTGGTGGAATATCTAAAGAGGATGCGCAGGGTGTGGCTGCAGCCATTGCAGTTGGAAATAAACCGCCATCAAGTGATGATGTTGGCATGGCTGAAATCAGTGCTTTGCAAAATGGAGCAAAGAAACTTTGTGAATATCTCGGAGTTGAAAGAATTTCGTATAAATCATGTATCACCGGGCCACTAGAATTGTCTCTAAATCTGCAAAGACTTGCTGGATTTCCTAGAAGTTATGATGAACGACTTGTTGAATATTTCACACAAGTCGTGAAGGCTTTTGTCAACAATTCCTATGTTGCATCAGAGAATCTCGTTCTAGAAACAATAACTCTAGATGAACCAGCATTCGGTCTTGAGGGATTTGGTGATTTTTTCACTGACACATCATCTGATACAAAACTATCTCATTTACTCACCTGCTGGAACGAGATATACAGGGTTTTTCCATCTAATGTTTATAGAGGAATTCATCTACACGCATCACCCTTTGAGCGAATATTTCAATCAGACTGGAATCTATTAGAAGCTCACGTGGGAGTGTTTGTCAATCGCAAGTGGTTAGAGGATTACGATAAATTTGTCCGGGCCGCAATTGTCAGAACTGATGGACCAACTATGAGTCAGACTACTGATATCAAAGCAGCCTGGCATGAGATATTCTCAGGGAATTACATGAAATACCTGCAACCTGCAAAAGAAATGGAGAAATATCTGAAGACCAATGTTGATCTTTATGGTGCTGAGCGTGTTTCCTTCGCTGGACCCGAATGTGGACTTGGTTCATGGGATTGGGAAAACGGTGCGAGAATGGCAACAGCAACCTTAGAGCGGATGAATGAAACATTAGTAAAGTTCAATCAAGTGAACCAACCATAACACATACAATTGTATCCACATTTGGCAGTCTTAGTAATCAGTGAGTATTGATTTGATTGAGTTCAATCTATGAATAATGCCTTCTCGGCATCTGCATTATGCCACAAAGGCTTTTATTAGACTGAACTTCTTTTTCAACCAACATCCCAGTACAGGGACCTCTGCAGTGACATAATGAGGTGTTTACAATTCGAAAAGACGACAAGGGACGCATTCATCTCAAACTAGTGTTCTATGGCCCGTCCCTAGGAGGCAAAACAACTGCACTCCGTTGGCTTTACGGCAAAGTAGAAGGGCTACAGAAAGGCGAGTTCACTGCAATCGAGGATG
>JAEORI010000233.1 GCA_016840965.1 Candidatus Thorarchaeota archaeon
TCCGAAATGCTCTGTGAAATTCTATGAATACTCCAACTATTATCTCAGTGAGAGGATACTGACATGAGTCCACTACCAAAACGATATGACCCACAGGCATTGGAAAAAGAAGTACTTGATTTCTGGGGAAAAAAAGAAATCTACAAGAAAACAGTAGAGCTCAGAAACTCAGGACCTAGATGGAATTTCCTCGAAGGACCGCCCACAACAAATGGCTTCATGCATGTTGGACATGCCCGAGGGCGTGCTATGAAGGATGCACAGCTGCGTTACATGACAATGAGAGGATTCAACGTCTGGAGGCGAGGCGGTTGGGATATGCAAGGGCTTCCTGTTGAGCTCGAAGTTGAAAGAAATGAGGGTATAGATCAGAAAGGGCTCATAGAATCAAACCTTGGTATGGATGTCTTTGTACAGAAATGCAAGGAGCTAGTAGATTATTATCTCGAAGGATGGGTGAATGATTCCGTAAGACTTGGCCTATGGTTGGACTATCCCTCTGCATACCAGACCCGAAGGGACGATTACATTGAACATGTCTGGTATTTCCTAAAAATGGCTAATGAAAGAGGTCTTCTTGGTCGGGGGTATCGAGTTAATCCAATGTGCCCAAGATGTGTTACTGCATTATCTGGACATGAAGTATCCCAAGGATATCAGACAAAAGAGGACCCATCAATATATGTGAAATTCAAACTTGTTGGAAAAGAAAACGAGTATCTTGTCATATGGACCACTACACCATTCACTCTGATTTCAAATGAGATGGTATCAGTCCATCCAAAGATGAAGTATGTCAAGGTCGATGTTGGTGGTGAACTGTGGTGGCTAGTTGAAGACCTTGTAGAAGAGGTAATGCGAAAAGCAGGTGTTAGTTCCTACAAGGTAGTTGAGTCGGTTCTAGGAAAGAAGATGCTAGGATGGAAATATGAGCATCCGTTTAAGGAGGAGGTACCATTTCACCAAGAACATGATGAGGAGTACATGCATGCTGTCGTTACAGGTACTCATGTCACAGTTGAAGATGGAACGGGTCTTGTTCACACAGCGCCTGGATTTGGACCAGATGACTTTAATGTAGGACGCGAGTTCAATGTGCCAGTATTAGCTCCTGTCACTCCTTCTGGGAAGTTCACAGAAGAGGTTCCAATGTTCAAGGGAAGAATGGTTTTTGACACAAATCCCGAAGTTCCGAGAATGCTGGAGAACAAAGGATTACTTGTCCATGAAGAAGCAATTTCACACGAATATCCTCATTGTTGGAGGTGTGATACACCACTAGTTTACTTGGCAGATAATACACAATGGTTCCTCAAAATGACAGGGGTCAGAGATAGCCTTGTGGAGGCAAACAAAGAGGTTGACTGGACTCCAGATTGGGCTGGAACGGGTAGATTTGGTGATTGGCTCGCAAATGCGGATGATTGGTGCATATCCCGATCAAGGGTATGGGGGTCTCCTCTTCCTGTATGGGTGTGCGATGATTGTCAAACTGAAGTTGTTGTCGGTTCAAGGAAGGAGCTGAAAGAACGTGCACTCAAATTCCCTGACAACTTTGAGATGCATAGACCTTGGGTGGATGAGGTTGTTCTCAAATGTGAAAAATGTGGAGGAGAGATGCATCGAGAGGAGTTTGTGACAGATTGTTGGCTTGACTCGGGATTAGCTCATACAGCAAGTGTTGATTATCTTAAGAATCCCAAGACACTCAAGGAGCTCTATCCATATGATTTCATAACTGAAGCTGTCGATCAGTCGCGGGGATGGTTTTACAGCCTTCTATACACTGCAGTTGTAATGCATGGCAATGCACCATTCAAAGCGTGTGTTAGCCAGGAGCATGTTCTAGATGCAGAAGGAGGAAAAATGAGCAAGTCTAGAGGTAACGTTGTTTGGGCAAAGGATGCACTTGCAGACATAGGGGCAGACCCATTCCGAGTGTTTGTTCTGACACGTTCAGCCTCTTGGTCAAGAATGAATTACGATCCAAAGGAAATAGAACTAACACGGAAAAAACTCGATGTTCTTTGGAATGTGGTCCTATTCGCTGAAACCTATATGGATCTAGACAAATTCCAGTATGATGAGAGTAGAATGAGAAAGGCACTCTCAAAAGCGGATCTCGAAGATAGATGGTTGATTTCACGTGTTCAGACAGTTGTAAAAGATTACAGGGTCAACATGGACAAATATCTGTGGCATCATGCAGGGCGTGTCCTCTTAGATTTCATATCAGAGGATCTTAGTAGGATATATCTACCACTTGTGAAGAAACGGGTCTGGCTAGACAGCGATGATCCCAAGAAGATAATGGCCTACGATGTAATGTACTATACACTTCAGACATTTCTAAGATGCTTTAATGCATACACTCCATTTTTGGCAGAAAAGTTGCATACTGATTTCCTCATGAGCTTTGCAAATGGATTGCCTGAGTCAATAAACATGACCGAAGTACCTGAACCAGATGATAGTCTTCGAAATAATGAGATGGAATCCACCTTTGAGATACTCCAAGAGCTTAGAAGTGCATCAAGTCATGCTCGAAACAAAAAAGGTGTCAAACTAAGACATCCGGTTGCAAAGGTGACCTTAATAGCTGATAGCAAAGAAACTGCAAAGAGAGCTGATAATCTTTCGGCGCTTCTGCGAGACGATCTCAATACTAGAGACTTTGAAGTTTTGCTAACTGATGTAATGGCAGACTTCACGACACTGACTGTGAAACCAAACTACAAGACATTAGGACCAAAGTACAAGGACATGATGAAACAGCTGGTGACAACACTCCAGAATGTCGATGCTGTCAAATTGAAAGACGATCTTGAGAAAGGACATGCAACAGTCACGGTTGCAGGAAAGAAACTGAAGCTTGATGCTGGAGATGTAGAGTTTGAGGAGAGTCTTCCAGATTACCTGAGTTACTCAGACTCAAAGATGGGCAAAGTCTACGTTGATGTTACACGCACAAGAGAGCTAGAAGCGGAGGGTCTCGTGAGAGATGTGATACGACGAGTTCAAGTAATGAGAAAGGAACTTGATTTGAAAGTTGAACAATCAATAGATGTTCTCCTCATGTTTTCAGACGATGAATCAGTAGAGCTTTCAAAGATGTTTGAGGCACATCTAGCAAATGAAGTGCGAGCTAGTCTGCTAGAGATGAAAGGACCCAGTGCGAAACCAAAATGGAAAGATTTCTCCTATGTCAAAGAGTGGGAGATAGACGACCTCAAGTTGAAGGTAGGAATGAATCCAAAGTAGCAGATTATATTGGACTCTTCTCACGGGTTAGAATCTCAATTATTGTGTGGAAAACATTTGCATTCTCCTTCAGAGACTCAATGGACACCCATTCATTTGCTCCATGTACATTGTCACCTTTCGGACCAAAGTCAAACAAATCAGCCCCCTCACCGGCAAAATAACGTGAGTCAGAACCTCCAAAGCCTTCGGTGATCCTGTAGGATATACTTTCTTTCTCGAGTGCCCATCTAGCGGCCTTGATTAGTCTTGAGTTAGGATCACAATCGACATAGCCAACTCCAGAGTGCACATTTAATGAGAAAAGTTCTACTCTTCCCTTTAGCATCTCTTCGAAAGCTGCTTTGACTACTTCACCATCATTTGTCATTGATCTAATGTCAACATAGAGAGTCCAGAGATCCTTATCTTTTGACAGAATATTGGGACAGATATTGGTACCTTTGTCCGAAGGTCTAGTTGGAAAAGCAGTCAATGAGAGAGGAAGTAATGCTCTCATCAAATCTGTTAATGCAGCATCGTAAGATGACTCAGTACCTGATGTTTCAGGATGAATAACATCCATCTCAATCCAATCAGGAACTACATTACCTTTCAGAAATGCCCCACGGACTGTCTGTACTACTGCACGAGGGTTGAGATCGAGATACTTGGATGCTGCAATCATTGCATGTCTATCAACACCAAATCTGAGATAGGCGCTGTGCCTAGTATTTGTCCCATAGGTTTCTGTTTCTACTCTAACAGTTTCTTTTCTACCTTTGATCTTCTCTATTCTTTCTTTCACTTTGATGAATGTGGGAAGTATATTCCGTCTTCGATGAATAATGTCTTGACCATTACCATCTGCTATAACGACAAAATCAGGAAAGAGCCCATGTTTAACCAGGTAGTCCTTTAGTACGCCAGCCCCCTGTCTTCCTCCAAGTTCTTCATCACCCGAGGCAGCAATCATGATAGTACATGGAAAATCTGATTCAACAAGTTTCTCAGCAAGCAAAAGGAGTGAAACAATGTTACCCTTGTCATCACAAGTACCTCTCCCATATGCTTTGTCACCATCAATCTTCAACTTCAATGGATCGGAGTTCCATCCCTCACCAAATGGAACAACATCAAAATGAGCTAAGAAAAGAATCTTGAATTTGCCATGGCCACGTCTTGCGAAAGCTGTCGTGTAGCCTTCTGACTCAATAATTTCTGTTACGAAATCAAAACCACTAAGAATGTTATTGATGAATTCAGGGCAATTTCGAGGTGCTTTCATGTCACCGTTATTTCGAGTATCAAAGGCAACCAGAGTTTTTAGAAGTTCGACAGGGTCAAGAGGCATCTCAATCAATCAGAAATCAAAATAAGCTGTTCAAAAGTTTATCTTCTAAGGTCATTGACAAAATAAAAAAGCTAAAACAAGGGACAACCACTAGATTGCCCCCTGTAATTTTAATCCTTACGAGGTTCGTTTGTAGATCCATCTGTTCCAAGAGCTGAGGCTTGGCATTTCTTGAGGCATGCCTTTTCGCTCTCTAATCTCAAGGATGATTTCTTCCTGCATGTTGCCAGGTAGAGGTTCAAATCCTCTAAACTCGTAACCGAAGAAACTACGACCTGCTGTTGCGCTTCTGAACTCATCTGCTATGCCGATTGTTTCAGCTGTAGGGAGTGTGCCTTTCACAGTGACGGTGTCTTCTTCGCCTTCAATCGTCACAATCTGACCACGATGCCCGGTCAAGACTTTGATAACCTGGCCCTGTGTATCGGTCGGTGTCTTGATATCGGTATTGAGGACTGGTTCGAAGAGTCCAGGTCTGCCTGTCAAAAAGCCCATATTTAGGCCAGCACTTACCATTGTAGCAACTTCATTGTAACCAGTATGAGCAGGGTCTGTGTGAACAGTTGCATCAGTAAGAACTACCTTGACACCCATTACAGGCTCTTTTGCAATTGGACCACCATCAATGAACTCTCGGAAAGTTGTCTGAAGATATGAGAAGATGCGTTCGAACCTCTGGACACCACTCATTGCATCAACTAGCATTGAGGACTCATAGATATCTAGGATTTTTCGAGCCTCTTTAGCATCCCAACCTGCTTCGTCTCGAAGAATAGCAGCACGCTCTCTGTCAGGCATTTCAGCTGTGATTCGTCTCTTCCTGATGAGATCAACTGTCTTCGCATCAAGTGGTTCAAGGTACATCCGAATCCTGTTGTGCCCATTAGGAGATTTGGTATGAAACTCGTCGCCACGCGCAGTCATCTTTTCTCGGTAAACAATGATAGGTTCTGAAACCTTGATTTTGACCTGCTCGTTAATTCTCTTTGTCAGAATCTCAATCTGGAGTGGGTCAATACCATCCAGACGATACTCACCAGATTCTTTGTCATGAATGAACCTTGCAGTTGGGTCCGCCATAATCCATTTTGAAACCACTTCACCGAGTTTAGCAATCTCTTGAGGGTCGATTGGTTTGATACTTCTACTTACAACAGGCTCACTGACATATTCGATGGCTTCAAAGCCCTTCAGACCTGAGCCGGGTTCGACAAATGTTTCACCACTTGGACACATGAAACCAAATACAGAAAAGAGGTTACCAGCAGGAACTTCATCCATATCAAGAATATCAGTGATCTCCTGGACTCCTAGTCGCTTGACCTTAGCATTCTGCCTCATATTGACTAGTTGAATCTCTTGCCCCGCATTGATTGTTCCAGAGAATACTCTACCAATCAGCGTGGGTCTCTTGCTCTTAGGGTCGATGAAAATCTTTGTTATCATTCCAATGAGAGGACCCTTCGGATCACAATTCAAGAGAGCTTTCCCCTCGTTACTTTCAAGATCACCTGACCAAATCCTGGGTATCTTGTACTTCTGAGCGTCTTTAGGATTTGGAAGATGTTTCACAATCATCTCAAGGAGAGCATCATCTAGTGGGAGGTTATCACGAAGCCATCTATCATCACCCTCATTGTATTTCTCAAAGACAACAATAGGCTTGATGTTCTTCTTCTCAAGGGTCTTCATTGTAAATGCCCAGCCAGTCTTGGCACTACCAATCGCTACACTCCCCTCTTGGAAACTGACTCTCCAGTCTAGTGCATATTCCTTTGGAGCAACTTTCTTGATGAGCTCATTGACCTTTGCGATGATGATGTCAATACGTTCGTAGACTTTCGCTGGTGGGAGCTTCAACTCGTTGATGAGCCGATCCACCTTGTTGATGAATAGGACTGGTTTGCACGCCTCACCACCCACGGCCAGACGAATGTTGGTTTCGGTCTGAGTCATAACACCCTCGAGAGCATCGACTAGAATGACTGCACCGTCGCTAGCACGAAGGGCTCGGGAAACCTCACCTGTGAATGACAGGTGACCGGGAGTGTCTGACAGCTGAACGAGATATTCCTCACCTTCGACCTCAAAGTTAAGCAGCACAACTGAGGTGAAAATAGTGATACCACGCTCCTGCTCTTCTTCGTCACTGTCTGTCATCAATGCTTGCCCTGTCGCTGCATCAGACATCAAGCCGGCGCGTCGCATGAGATAGTCAGTTGTGGTTGTCTTACCATGGTCGATATGTGCGGATATTGAAATTATTCGTTTGTGTTCAAAGTCATCCGAAAGGATGAGCCTTTTGATTTGGTCTGGCTCTTTGATCTTAACCATCAGGAGGTCTCCTTGTAATGTAATTTTTTTTGTGTCCTCTCGTGATAGTATACGATAGCATGTTCCCAACTGTCCATTATCACACGAGAGAACTCGTCGGGGTCACCAGCAAACTCACTGGTGGATAGCGCGACCTCGCGTGTGGATGATTAAAAGTATTTCTACAGGGGAATTACTGATAGAAGATGAAGCTTGACAAAATATTTCTGTCCTGAAAACTCAATTATCCTATGGCATATATGTATAGTACAGGTAGAGAGGTTCTCTCATTCACTGGAATCTGTTTGGGATTCATGCTTTTATTTATGGGGCTCATAATGTATACTCTAATTGGCCCTGTGGCAACGAGTTTGTTTCAGAATATATTCCTAGCAATGGTCTTAATTGGACTTGGTTTTTTGGCATTAGGGCTTGGACTTCTTCCTGATGCAAGAAACCGAGCTAAACTTAGAAAGAGAATCTTAGAGATTGCAGCTGTCGAGAAGGAGGTCACTATTTCGGATCTGCATGTCCGTACGGGGATTGATCCTGAAACTGTGAGGGGAATCTTAGCTCAATGTCTGATGAATGGCATTCTTTTTGGATATATCGAGGGCGATCTCTTCGTTCGTGATACTTCGGGTCGACCTTTCTATTCCAGAGGCGCAGCTGGACTATATGGCGGCTAGATAAGAAACCTAACGATGAGCGATGACCACCATACGCTCAGAATTTGATGCATAGGGAACTCGAGGCAGTATGTGCTGGCCATAGAACTCTACTTTAGTAAATCCAATTTCTTTTAGCATCTCCCGAATCTCAAGAGCAGTGTACATCCGGATGTCGTTATTTGACAAAGCATCTTGGTCCATTAGCACAATCCGATCTTCTTCAGTATCAATGAACATAGCAGGTCTCCCAATAAGAACTCCAGCAGGCGCATCCAGCACATGTGGCTCGTTCAGTAGGAATCCACCGTCAAGCTGAGTCCATGTCTTTTGGAATTTGGGGAGATTGTAGGGATTCATTAAATCTAGAAGCAGACATCCACCTTCTTTCAGTGAGTGATATGCACCCAAGAGCACTCGTCTATTTTCCTCATGATTGAAGAATCCAAAACTATGACTTAACATCACTGCAGCCTTAAACTGGGACTCAAAGGACATATCCCGCATATCACCAGCATAGAAGTTTGCTTCGACCTTTTCATCCTTGGCTCTTTTCTTTGCTACTTCAATCAAAGACTGCGCTATGTCGAAAGCTGTGACTTTGAGACCTCGCTTAGCAAGTTCAATAGAATGGCCTCCTGCGCCGCAGGCGATGTCAAGAATCTCATTTCCTTTCTTAAGATTCAAGACTTCAATGATGAAAGATACAACGAGCTTATCATATTGCTCAATCC
Source organism: Candidatus Thorarchaeota archaeon (assembly GCA_016840965.1). The sequence continues at coordinate 8,310 of JAEORI010000233.1, forward strand.
CTTGAATCGCCTGACGATGTCGTACCCGGAAAATCCCAGCCCAGAATTCGTCCCAACCAAGCTCGACCTTCTCCATTGATCACACTTCCATTCGATGCCGTAGATTGCTTGAATATGAAGATTGTCATAAAGTTCAGAATTGGACATATTATCCAAACACAACATAAGGCGGCTTTAAATCTAAAAGAATTAGCGGCGTATTATGCGACACATGCTACCGGGTATGAGTGCAGCCATTCAGACACGTCGATCATACAGACAGTTCTACCCGGTCTCACTCACCTCTGAACATGAAGACCAAATCCATCAATTCATGTCAAAGATGAGAGCTCCATTCAACCATCAAGTGTCAATTGAGTACCATCCAGTTCCAAATGAGAAAAATGTCGTGTATTTTCAAGGACCTAAACAGTTTGCTGCTTTATCTACAAAACGAACACCTGTTGATCAGGCTAAGTTAGGATTTCTCGGGGAGCAATTGATACTCTATAGCGAGAGTATTGGAGTGAAGACCTGTTGGATGGGGCATTATAAAACCAAGGAAGTAAACGAAATCGTATACAAAACATCCAAACCTGATGCAGACAATCCATTATACTGTATTATTCTCCTCGGATATGTCCCGGAAAAAACAAGCTTATTGGATCGCTTCTCGCAAAAGCGTATGTCAAAGAAGAACAGAACTGTTGAATCATTTCTTCATGATAAATCATTGACTGAGTTTCCAGACTTCGTAAGATACCCACTTGAACTTGCATCAAGAGCGCCTTCTGCAATGAACTCTCAGAAATGGTACTACTTGGTGGAGCTGCATGAGGACGGATATTCCATTGAACTTAGCAAACCAAGAGGGTATCAGCATTTCAAATGGCGACACTATGATATCGATGTGGGAACAGCGGCAGCCCATGTCTGGCTAGGTCTAATATCCAGAGAGATAGAGCCAGAAGTCAAAATTCTGGATAACGAAGGTGGTGTAGTCTGGAGATTTGAATGCATATCGAGTTAGTCCTTTGGAGCAGGTCTATTGGTGCGAAGAATAAGAAGAGAATCCTGCGAATCCGTAAGGCTTATTCCACTCTAAGGCATGTTCCAGATAGGAATTGACGATGGAGGAGAGGAGTGACCTACCTCATATGTACATCGCTGTGGACCCTTCAAAATTAATGCGATGTGATTGGTGTGGCACATTGGAAAGTGAGAATTGGATACGCTATGAAAATGGTGTGTACTGCTCTGCTACATGCAAAAGCGCAGTAGACTCTATCGTGACACCAGGATTGGTACTACTCTGTGTCGTTCCAATTTTCCTTGTCGCAGTAATCACAGCAATCACTAGCAGTATAGAGGGTATGGCCTTTCTCTTAGTTATGCTCTTTGCAGGAATTTTTTGTCTTTGTTTCTATTTGGAAGGTAAGAAATCCGCTGCTTTGGTTCCTCAGAGCTCTAGAAGAACCGAAATTCAAGACGACATCTCATTACTCAAAGCAATCATGACACATATTGAGTGTCCCAACTGCGATGGGAACATTGACATCGATGAAATAGGAAAAGACCAGATCTATCATTGTGGATACTGTGGTGCATCAGGGGTTGTCGAGATCACGTTCACAGACAAGTGACTCATTTGATTAGTTCGTTGGTGCTTTGAAAACATCTAGCTGTACACAGGTCTCTTCAGAATAAATTCAGAAAAAGCGGAGAGAATCCGCCCCTGTCTTCTCCGCCGGGAGGGACGCAGACACAGTAACAGGAAACTCGAAATGAGCATAACCTGCGGATTTCTTCTCCATCTGAAATGGAGGCGAGTTCTCTAAAAAACCTTTAGGTTATGCGTAAATTTGAAATTTTGAGCAATTTTAGAAAGGTTTTTCGATTTTTCGGTTCGAAGATTAAAAATCCAATCTGGTCGTTAGAAAAGTAGATTTCGGATTGCTTTTCATATCAAAATAATAGCGGGAACTCATTTTTGCCAACCTTGATACCAAGAGTAGAAGAAGTTGGTAGCCCCGCCAGGATTTGAACCTAGGTCAAGCGGGCCAGAACCGCTTATGCATAGTCTAGGAAGCTGTTGCTTGCCTAATGGACCACTACACCACGGGGCTATTGCACAGACTAGTCTGTGTGGCTCGGGAGTGACGTGCGGTATTTTTCATCTTTTCGGTTTAGAGCTGATTGAGTTTAACTATCAGTCAGAGTGGACCGCTAATAGAATAAAAAGTCTAGATACCAACTTTGAAGATTAGGGCATCTCGGAGAACTCGTTGAAACATCCTTAGGAGGTTCTTACCCTCTGTAGCAATGGTATCAAAGACTGGATAGCCCTCAAGGTCTAGCATCTGTACCATATAGTCAATTGGTAAAGCATTAGGAAGATCTCTTTTGTTTAGGGCGACTATGATTGGGAGTGTCGCCATCCGGTCGGTACCAAGAGCGATCCTTAGCTCTTGTATGGATGCAAGATTCTCATTCATCTGTTCAGGAGTTGAGTCAGCCATGAAAATAATACCATCACAGTCTCGAAGTACCTTGATTCTTTGGCTAGCATGACGCCTTTGTCCAGCCACAGTAAATACATCAAACACAATTCTCTCACTAGCTGTGACAGGTACAAAGTCAAAGAAGGTAGTTCTACCAAGTTCATCATGAATTTCGATAATCTTCCCCTTTGCTAGTGAGCGGACATTAGCAAATAACCATCGCAGAGCGGTAGTCTTACCAGAGAGGGAAGGACCATAGAAGACGATTTTGATGTGAACCCTACCAACCTCATCCCGTTTGAGAACATGACCTGGAACGATTTCAGCAGCGCTTTGTGGTTTAATACGAGCGTACCTGGCGTGTTCAGCTGTGACGTCAGGGTCAAAATGAATATCTTCGCTGGAGGCAACTAATCGACCCATTGGGGTGGGAGTCGGTTCAGCGATTGCGGGTTCCATCACAACCATACTTGTATCAAAAGTAGGTTCCACTGATATCTCTTTTTCCTCTTTTGGCTTCTTTGAGCGCCCGATTAATCTGCGAAATACAGACAAACGCCTCTCCAGCATTTACGATGTTCATACTAGACTTAAATCTTGGGGGGATTTCGTCCGCAGTGACCTTTATCAACGAAGAGTCATTTGGACGACTCATTATGACTGAACTGATTGACCAGGAATTCATCTCTGAGGTGTGGCCAACACTCAGTAAGATGACCTATTTGAATAATGCATCTACAGGCATTCCTCCTGTGAACACTTTCAATGCAATGAAACAAGATCTGGATGACACAGCAGAGGCAGTTGACAAATTCGAGGATACACTTAAAGAAATCAAGGAAATTCGAGAACTCCTTGCAAAATTATTGGGTGGCCACTATAGCCAATATGCATTCGTACCAAGTACTAGTGAAGGTGTAAACTCCATTGCCCACAGTGTACATTACCCGGAGGGTTCTAATGTTGTAATATGCGACTTAGAGTTTCCAGCCAATTATGTTCCTTGGCAAAATGCAAGCAAATTCTATGGTTTTGAGCTTCGGGTTGTTGAATCTAATAATGGTGTAGCTACGCTCGATGCCTTCAAAGAGATGGTTGATGAAAATACAAAGGTTGTATCAGTCAGTCAGATTCAGTTTGGTTCAGGATTTAGGGTGGATCTTAGAAAACTTTCAAACCTCGCACATGAGAACTCTGCCCTTCTAGCTGTAGACATCATTCAAGCGGCAGGATGTTTCCATACAGACTTGTCAAAATTGGATGTAGACTTTGCTACAGGTCAATCCGCAAAATGGATGTTAGGACCAGTCGGAGCAGGTTTCATTTACGTCAGCAAATCCGTGATGGATGAACTTAAGCCTCGTTTCATAGGCTGGTGGGGTGTTGAGGGTTTGGTGGAATTCGGTTTCTTTGAGCGGACTCCTTTCGCTGATGCACGTAAGTTCCAAGTTGGGTCGCCTGCGTGGATTGCCTATGTTGGTTTGTTAGAATCATTGAAGACCCTGCTCAAGATACCTGGGGAAGATAGAGAGAAGGCGGCGATGAACAATGCAGATTATCTTCGGAAAAGACTCTCGGAAATCAATGTTGAATTCTACGATTTTGGACACAATCACAATTCAGCCATTGTTTCATGTAAACCCAAAGATGTAGAGAACCTACTGAAAAGGCTGGAGAACGACAAGATTCACTGCTCTGTAAGAAACGGGAGATTACGTGTTTCTCCACATTTCTATAATAATCATGATGAAATTGACAGATTGATAGAATATTTGAGGTGATTATTTGCTCGATCAGATTACAGACTCGATATATTTCATAATTAGCCATTCTTTCGATTCAAACATCACCTATATCAAATCAGGCGACCATGAGATTTTGGTTGATGCGGGGACCGGACTTTATTATTCATCGCTCGATAAGGATTTACACTCTAAAGGTTCATCACTCGACATGATAACTGATGTTGTACTCACTCATTGTCACATCGATCATATAGGCGGTGTTATACCATTATTGGAAAAAGGGTCACCGAAACTCTATCTACATGAAACAGAGGCGGAGCCTATCAATAGCGGGGATTATAGCCAGACCCTTGGAGCTACTTTTGGTGCAGATCTACCACCTTTCAAAATTGATGTCATGCTTAAAGAAGGAGATCTGATTGATTTTGGGGATATACGGCTGAGAGTGTTTCACACACCGGGGCATTCCACAGGTAGCATTGCTATGGAAGTAGAGGACTCAGGAATTCTCTTCACAGGAGACACCTTGTTCCCCGGTGGCAGTTTCGGTAGGGTCGATTTTCCCACGGGAAGTCCCGAGAAACTTGTGGCATCGCTTAAACGAATATCCGAGATGGAATTTGAAATTGGTATACCTGGTCACATGAATGTTATGAAGTACAATGCCAGAAAGTCAGCACTTACATCGTATCAAATGGCCAAAAATTGGTTTAATGTCTAACAAATAATCATCAAAATCAGCAAAGTAATACTTGGATAATGTGGGGTATTCTCCTAAGTAAAGAATATATGAGATAAATTGATGAAGCGTGGGTGCCGATTGTGACAAATTAGTGGAAAAGCTTTCGGTATAAACACTCAAAACAGAAGCTCCAGCCATCAAATGGCATGGATGCATACGATTAACAGAAACAACCCGTCGGTAGGTGTGGAATGCTTGGCTGACTCTTCTCGTGACTTGGAAGAACTATTAAAAGAATTCAAGCCTGAGAAGAAGGCTCGGTTTCAAGCCTTTGATAAGGTGATCAATGCTCTCAATACACCTAGCCAATCGCTATTCGTTTTAGACAATGATAATGAAGTTGATACATTCCAAAGGGAATACAATCAATTCCTTGTATCTACAGGAAGAATGGAAGAGGGAGGAGAACTTCCCTACTATATGGTTCGCATTGGGTACGACGGGGACATGTTAGATGATATGTTCAGACTAGTTGTTTCTGATGAATCTGAGAACTTTAAGCCCGCTCAGCTAGATGTAAACATGCTTTATTCCAAACAAGCAATCTTTCAGCACCTCTATCAAATAATAACAAAAGACAAGTACATTATATTCCACATTCCAGAGTTCCCGCTTGCATACTACTTCGAAACTGCTGTTGTAGTGGATGTGGAAGACTTGTCCGATGTCATGGATCCTTCAGTTCACGATGATACAATCATTAGGTACCTAAACGACCTTCGTGAGCAAGGGACAGAGGAACACAGAAAGACATACAGCTTCTTCTATAGAATCAGCACATCTTTGTTGATGGAGTTTTCAAACGTTTTCCTTGTTGCTCCAACTGCTGGTATGAATAGGCACATGTGCGTTACTAGCTGGCGAACTCAGACACTTTTACTGGGATTTAGTCCGCTCACCTGGTCTTCTGGAAGTTTCCGTGTCTTTGACCTGAGTGGCAGAGACATTGATGCAAGATGGGCCTATCCAGCGCCTCGATCGGATGACCCAAGAATTAAGCAATACACACGTATTGTTCCATTAGAATAGATAGTCCCACTCGCCATCACCAATTGTCAATATAGAATGTATATACATGTATATATGCAATGCTGAATGTATAAAGAATATTTAATACTCGACTTAGTAAAAACGGACGTGGCTGACACATTGAAAGGGCAACAGAACGAGGAAGTAACAGCAAAGGCTTTCGTGCCCGGCCATATTACGGGAATCTTTCGAATCTTCGATAATTCTGACAATCCTCTTCGTTGCGGTTCAATGGGCGCTGGATTCTCAGTGGCCATTGGAACAGTCACTTCTGTGTCCGTCGTGGATAATCCAACGCTAGAGATTACAACTGATTACAACAAACAACGCATCGATGCGCAAGTAACGAAAACGGTGGTGCAGAGAATGACTGAAGAGTATGAGAGGACACTTAGAGTTCACGTGGACCATAGTTCCTCTCTAGCTATTGGAGCTGGTTTTGGAGCATCAGGCGCAGGTGCTTTAGGCACAGCTCTTGCTCTTGGTCACATGCTTGATCCTGATATTGAATATGAAAAAGCTGCAGGATTTGCACATATTGCAGAGATTACGAATCATACAGGTCTTGGAGATGTACTTGCTCAGACTGTCGGCGGACTAGAAGTTCGAGTGCAAGCTGGAGGCCCTGGCGTAGGCAAGATTCAGAGCATTGATTATCAAGACACATTGCTTGTTGCGCTTGCGGGGTCTCCGGGTCTTGAAACTGCAAAAGTGTTGACCAATCCTACATCGCGACAGCGCATCAATAGTATAGGTGAAGAGTTAGTAACAAAGCTAATTGATAATCCGACAGTTGAGATGTTTATAGAGTGCTCGCGCGAGTTTTCAGAAAAGATAGGACTGCAAAGTACTCGAGTAAAACAAGCGCTTAATATGCTCGACAGGGAGGGACTGACTGAATCGAGTATGGTGATGCTGGGAGACTCTGTGTTTTGTTTTTGCAGTGAGGAAAACTCAAGTATTGCACAAGGAATCCTATTGGATTATTGGGATGCATCAGAGGTTTTCATGACAAGCATTTCAGTTCAGGGTGGGAGGTTAATCAAATGACAAAGATTGAGATTCCACCTGATCATCCACGAAGAATTTCACTTGAAACCCGAGAGAAAATAATTGATGGGCACGAATCACATGTAGTTGCTACAGCTGGATTATTAGCTCATGGCAGAGGCGAGGCTTTTGACTATCTAATTGGCGAGATGACAACCGAACAAGCACAACTAGCTGTGCGAGCAGCCATCGCAGCTCTACTCTCTGCGAAACATCCAATCATAAGTGTAAATGGGAATGCATGTTCTCTGGTACCAGAGGCATTGGTAGAACTTTCAGAGGTTTGCGGAGCACCGCTAGAGATCAACCTGTTCTATTATAGAAAAGAAAGAGAGGACGCTATTAGGGATGCTCTTATCGATGCGGGTGCAAAAGTTGTGTTGGGCACTCGGGACCGGCCATCAATGAATATACCCGAATTGAGTAGCAATCGTCGGAAAGTGGATGTTGACGGAATTGGCGCGGCTGACGTTGTTCTAGTGCCATTAGAAGATGGGGACAGAACTGAAGCGTTGAAGGCTATTGGTAAATTTGTCATTACTATTGATTTAAACCCAATGAGTAGAACTGCAGTCTATTCAGACATTACCATTGTTGATAACATAGTTCGAGCTCTTCCTCTTATGGTTGAACAGGCTCACGCTATGAAGAAGATTCCACGAGATGAACTTCGTCAGATTGTAAAGAATTTTGATAACTCTGAAAACCTTACCGCGGCAGTACAGATAATAATGAAGCATCTCGATGGGAAAGTACACGATATTATCGAATTGAGGACTAAAATGAATACTGGAGTTAGTAAAAGATGAGAATAGTTGTTGTGGGGTCAGGAGCGATTGGTAGCTTATACGGAGCATTCCTAAGTCGACTTGAAAATACAGAGGTCATCTTGGTTGGTAGGAATCCACACATATCTGCAATTCAGGCTAATGGCCTGAAGATTAATGGTATTCTTGGAGAGCATATCTTTAGGCTTAAAGCTATGAAACATGCCTCTGAAATAAACAAGGCGGACCTTGTTATTCTCACAACAAAAACTTACGACACCCTCATAGCAGCGCAAAGCGCAAAACATCTGATTGATGGGGGAGCCACAATACTCCTAATTCAGAATGGTCTTGGGACAGAGGAACTAGTCGCAAAAGCCCTCAATACGAGCAAGGTCCTAAGAGCAACAACCTGTATGGGGGCTTTAAGAACTACACCCGGAGTTGTGACAGCAACAGGTTGTGGTCTCACAGAAATTGGCTCGCGATATCCTGAGAATAAAGAGTTGGTCGAACAACTCACTGAGATGATGAAACAAGTGGGATTCGATGTACGTTCAAGTGATAACATCGAGGGAGTGGTTTGGACAAAGACTTTGGTGAACTGTGGTATTAACCCGGTGGGTGCATTAACAGGGCTTTCAAATGGAGAGGTCTACAGAAATAAAGCACTTCGAGGACTAATTGTCAGACTTGTTGAGGAAGCAGTTCAAGTTGTCAAAGCTCTTGGTATTGAACTCACAACAGATGATCCAGTTAGATATGCACTAGGGACAGCTAAAGCCACCGGGGACAATATCAATTCAATGCTTCAAGATCTTCGCGCCGGAAAAAGAACAGAAATTGATGCGATAACAGGCGAAGTCATCAGACTGGCAAAGCTGCATGGAATTGAAACACCATCAAGTGAAGCTGTCTATGCTCTTGTGAAAGCACTGGAATCTAAATATCTCGAGGAAGGCAAGAAATTGACTGACATGGATGTTCTTGCCATCGATGAACTTGTTGAAGCAATAACCAGGTGATTATGTTGATTGAGCATACGTCAAAGCTCATCAAAGGAAGTTTGAGTAAATTACTCGATGGAAAGAAAATAGCTCTTGGCATCACTGGTAGCGTAGGAGCTGTAGAATGTGTCGCTTTGGCTAGAACCCTTATGCGTCATGGTGCTGAAGTTTACACAATAATGAGCCAGATGGCGCAAAAGATGATTCACCCTTATTTGATGGAGTGGGCAACTGGTAACCCTGTTGTAACTGAACTTACAGGTCAGATTGAACACATAACACTTGCCGGGAAGCACGATGGTCACGTGGATTTACTTCTAATCGCACCTTCAACAGCCAATACAATAGGCAAAATAGCTAGAGGTATAGATGACACCCCAGTTACAACTACTGCATCTTCAGCCATCGGAGCTGGTATTCCAGTAATCATCGTTCCAGCTATGCATGAATCAATGTACGACCATCCTGCTGTAATAGAAAATATTGAGAAATTAAAAAGCATGGGAGTTACAATTGTTTCTCCGCGCATGGAAGAGGCGAAAGCAAAGATTCCAGAAGTAGCAACAATAGTTGATTATGTGCTTAAAGTATTGGGACCAAATGATCTTGATGGAAAGCATTTTGTAGTCACTGCTGGACCAACAAGAGGATGGGTAGACAGAGTCCGTTTCATTACTAATCCATCAACAGGAAAGATGGGAATCGCAGTCGCTGAAGAATTAGTCCGCAGAGGTGCTACCGTGAGCCTAATACTAGGGCCGACTTCAGAAAACGCCTCATTTCTTGTAGAAACTCACAAAGTATCAACATCAAAGGAGATGCTTGATGCGGTCATGTCGGAGCTTTCAGCTCAAAAAACGGATGGATTTGTTTCTGCAGCAGCAGTTCTTGACTACATTCCGTCAAAGAAAGAAGATAGAAAGATGGCATCAGGCGCCGCAAGTCTGAAACTTGAGCTTGTTCCTACAAAGAAGATAATCGAAGAGGCGAGAAAAGCATACAAAGACCTCTTCATTGTTGGTTTCAAGGTAGAATCAGGAGTGACCGATAAAGAACTTGAATCTAGAGCAAGAACAAAAATTGATGCGGGAATATGTGACCTTGTCGTTGCAAATGATGAACAAAGAAAGGGAGTTGCATTTGGCACAGATACAAATGCAGTGCTGATAGTTGGCCCAAATAATTATACCAAGAGTGTGGATCTTGCACCTAAGAGGGAGATAGCACGGTACATTGTTGATGAGATAGTTGACAAAATGATGTGACAAATTAGAGTATCTCTAATAGCGCATCAGCTATTCTCCTCATATCAACAAAGATGAGACCAATCTGAGCATCAGCTTTTGCTAATACGAGAAGAAGTGCATTTTCTCCAACTGATGTAAGAAGGGTATAGCCTCTTTCACCTTTGACATAGATCTCTTTGAATACACCACGATCCAATTCTGTCGTTGCTTTCTCACCAAGAGACAGAAGACCAGCACTAATGGCAGCTACTCGTTCTTGTTCAGCCTCCGGCAGAGCTGAAGAAATCATGAGACCATCTGCAGAAACAAGAGCGGCTCCTTCGACACCTGGTACAGTTTCGAAATCACGAATGGTTTTGTTGATGCTATCCACACGACTGGACATACTTGCACCCTCTAGCAATCCAAACAAACGCTAGTCAATGGCCACATATAATAACTTATTGTTAGTCCATACTTTCTTGTATCTTGATAGGCTTTAGTTCTTTATACCCCGAAGAACTCCTTCACATCAGTCTTACTATCTTCTTTCTTTTGCTCAGCTTCCCTCTTCTTATCTTCGGGAGTGCTATCACGTTTCCAGCCTATGCTTTCTCCGCGTTTTTTCTTCAAATATATCCAAGCACCAACCACAGCAATTACACCGCCTCCAAGTATGCTCAACATAAGAAGAGGAAATGGTCGAATAAGAATGAATTGCTCAATTGAAAGAGTCAGAGTGTCATGACCTGCTTTTGACGCCACGATGTGAAGATCAAACAAGCCAATATTTTGTCCCGTCCATTCACTATCCAGTGTTGCAACATACAATCCACCACCTACATTTTGTGCAGAGATTTGACTAGAATTAAGCCAAATAGCAAATGTTGCTGCTTCGATGTCGTTTCCAACAATATCTGTCAGCTGAACCATAATCTGAACTACATCACCGGCCCAGATTATTCTCTCACTAAGTTCTACGCTATCAAGTGTTATTGAGGGAATTCCTCTCCAAAAAACTGCATTCTCTATAGTGGCTTCACCATTTGAACCAGTGGGGAATGTTGTTGATAGAGCAAGCTTGCCTGCGCCTATCGAACCAGCTACCATCAATGGATTTACTCCATCTGTAGCAAGAATTGATAGATTAGCCCAGATATATGAGAAATGACCAGAATAGTTAACAGATGAACTCAATATGTTAGGAGAGTCCAAGAGGGGATGAGTAGTGTCAACAAATGTGATTGATGTACCAGATATCCCTGCTTGATATGAGACGGGCCATGGTAACCACGATAATGAGTCTGAAACTCCAAAGATTTCTAGAATACCGCCATTTCGTACAAATGAAGTTAGAACATTACTAGATGATGAGAAACTTGAGCCCAATACAGGAAGGGTGCCTGGCTCGACGAGAACAACTTGTCGTAGTGGAAGAAATTGAATGAACTCTGAGAAGTTTGTAAATTCGTAATAATCAAAGGCAATACCCAGTGATGTCAAAATAGAGGGCAGATATGAGGAAGATCCGAGTGCAGCGACTACACCAATCCCTTGTCCAGGGATATGAGTATCAAACGAACTTGTAAGAGGATTGACAGCTGGCACATGAGGAGATGATGTTGGTTCATAGAGTCGAACAGACGGATCTCCAAAGAGTACCTGTTGATTAGCATAATCGCGAGGGTCACGACCAACTAATGGGTCAGAGTAATCAATGGACGTTGTGCGAAGACCTTCAGAAAGTGCTTCGGAAATCGTTGATCCTGCACAGAGGTACTGAGTTAGAAGTACTGAAAGCATACCAGCAGGACGGAAATAGACTGTTCGCGGTGCTGCAGTGACCGCCACTGCACCATGTTCCATCAACATCAAAGGCAATTCAGTCCCTCCAAGAAGGCAAGCAGTGAGTATTATGATGGGGCTGCCAATATTTCCAATTGCAGCTTCTAGTTCATGAGTTGATTTTGTGACATGATTTGCTTGTTCGGCTGAAAATTGAACTGGATTGACGAGTTTGTCATAATCCGTAGTACTTTCTCGAACCTCTACACTTACTTCAAATCCATAAGGAGCATCGATGCTTCTTAAAGAAAAGAAACCAACACCATTTGGTCGGTCTGGAGGATCACGAGGCAGTACAGTTAGAGTTCCGTGTGTGCTCAGTGACCAGAAAGCAACTTGAGAATCAAGAGTCTGAAAGACCTCATTCTGTCCCACATGACTCTCAATGGAAAATCCTACGGATTCAAGGGCATCTGTGGTGTTTTCAATTTGATATAAGAGATGATAATTATAGTCATTATCGACAAAGGTATCACCATCAGTATATGCGTACATGCTTACCAAAGAGGTGTCAGCTTGATCAGCGCTGTGGAATAGAAATCGGTGTAAGAGTCCTCGGTTTATCATAACAGAAGCCATAGTTGATGATGTTGCAGGTATCCGTCCTGGATTGAAATGCGTCTGTAAGGATCTATCAAAACTTAATGGAACAAGGGAAGCAGGTGAAATTATAACAACAGACTGAGATGATGTTGAATTATAAGCCCCCCTTGTTGTAAGGAATGTTTCAAAACGCGCCTCAGACTCCATCATTGAGAACTTGTTTGGGATTCGTTCATCATACCATCCATTTTCAGCTCGGTTCTCGTATTTGTTGATTACATAGATATTGTTGATTTCAGGACCAATCAAATATGGGGCCCATGTTTCTTGAGCCCGAGTTGTTAACTCATTATTATTACCACACAGTGAAAATACTGGGCTTCCATGAGCTGCTGCTGAGAAAGCAGCTGGAGCAAAGAACTCGTTGCTATTACCTATTGGCACAGTTACAACAACATCGTGAGAACCTGAGATAGATTGTATCGTTGAGGTCACCAAAGAATAACTAAGTAGATTTGTGACTGCACCATATGAGCTCAGGAGAGTGAGTAATCCAACATCTTGGATATTTGATGGGTCAACAAGATAGATATTCGACACGCCAAGCCTGTTCAAAGCCCAATCAGTTTCTGTAGGAATCTGGTCAGCGTAGACATAGAGCAATGGAACATTGAGAAGCGATGCAAGTACAGCTGCATTTGCAGCTGACTCCATGTATGACTGAAGATCAGAAGGTAGTCTGGATATCGACCATGATAAGTTGATGTTGTTCTGCTCCTCGTTCGCATTCAGCCATGCTGCGATTATTGTCCAATCTCCAGCCATTGGGTATGGTAGATTTATGACTTCTCGGCCAGGATTTGAAAGGATACTCCCAGCAGGAGCCCACATTGAAAATCTACCAGTAGGATCTATGAGAGCAAGATTAAGGTCAGTTGCTGCGTTGTCCCATGTGAGTGATACATTCAACCATTTTGCATCTGAGGGAACTGTGACCGTTCGCGTGTAACCAGGGTGAGATACGACCTCATTATCCAAATTGGTAGATGTGCTGGCATCAGTGCTTATGTTCATTGTCCATAATCCGTCAGTCGTCTTTGGTACCCAGAAATTCAATGGCACAGGGTGAAGGACGGTACTAGGATTTCTGGACCAATACATTTGGCTCCATATTGAGTAGTCAACAAGATTTCCATTTGGATCTATTAGATCGTGTATCAAGATTTCTGACCCAGTCCAATTGAATCGTCCTTCTATCCACCCGGCCCACGTGGGTGGGGTGAAGGTAATGCTTGAAGGAGCGCCTGGAGTAACAGTCCCGCCAAACTCTACTGTATCAGACACTTGATTTTGAAAAGTATGGCTGGCTGTTCCAGTTATTATCGTTGGTGTAACAAAATCATCTTTCAATAGAGCAACTACTGCTGTAGAGCTGCTACTCCAAGCATTTGCGGCTAGAAGTGACGCAATTTCAGCCGCATTTGTCCCTGAAAGTCTAGGATAAATTTTAGCACCGATATTATGCTGCAAACCACTCAGATAATTTTCGGAGAAATCACCTATAGAAATGGCTTGTGTGATCCCGCCATCATAGCTCAGATACTCAGACCAGTCTTCTAACAGCCACGATTCGCTCTCTGCGCCATCACTGTAGATAAGAGGTGATATATATTGAGTTCCGTTAAAGTAGAAGATTGAAGTAGGGACTGCAGCCATGTATGCAAATTCATCCACATATGAGCTAGGATTCGGTGAAACAAACGCAATCCGGGATAATGGAATCTGAGATGATGGCAGCTCACTCATTGTATAACCATCAGATAGTGAATCAAATCTAGAAATGATGAAAGGACTTGTTATCGGACCCAATGTTCCACAGATAATAACTACAATCAGAATCGATAGTATCTTGTTCCTAGATTTGATCATATGGGGTGCACTCCAATAAGGATTCAAGATGACGAAGGGAATTTACTAAATAGAGTTTTCCCGTGGAAAGCTAAGAACAATCAAAGTGATAGTTGCTGCTGTTTATTCATCCATTTGAAAGTCTATAAGGTCCTCGTCAAAATCATCATCGTCGCCTTCTTCAGGTTCTGTTTCTTCAGGCAAGGCATCTAAGAGCTCATCAATCACCCTTCGAAGTCTACGACGAGTACTTTTTGGAACATCCCACATCTTTTGTTCTGCACGCTCAAGAACTTCTCTAGCTATGTCAAATATCTCAGATTCGTAATAGTATTGTGCGGCTTCAACAAAGAGCTCAGCTGCTTTCTTCTGATTACCTGAGGTTTCAGCAATGTCACCAAGAAGTGAACATGCATCAGCAATGCCAGCCTTGTCATCAATATCACGATATACCTTCAAAGCTTTCTTAATCGTCGCATCTGCTTCATTCCAATCTTCTTTGTCGACATAAGCCGCGCCCATATCCATAATTACACTTGCAACGCCTTGTTCATTCTCAAGTGTTTTGTAGGCACGTTGTGCTTTCTTGAAGTGCTCCATTGCAGCATCAAAGCTACCCTGACCTAAGCTCGCTAAAGCAAGACCATAGATTGCGTCAGCAGCTCCACTATTATTGGAAGACTTCTCAAACATCTTTCTCGCTGATTCAAGGGTCTCAATGGCTTCGTTCCATTGTTCGAGGTTAATCTGCGCAACGCCCAGATTATACATTGTATCACAGATTCCTGTTTCATCCTTAAGCTCTTTGTAAATCTTCAATGAGTCTTCGAAGCATTTGTGAGCCTCCTCGAACTCTGCGACTGACATGTATATGTTACCAACTGCGTTGAACATTTTTGCTGCTGTGTCTTTGTCTCCAGCTTCCAAAGCCTCAGCGGCTTGTTCTAAAATCTCAGCAGGATCAATGTCATCGAAATCATCTTCGGTCATTAGGCTCACCTAATCATCAACGGTTCCGGGCTATATCGCTTTTGATTCTTTCTGAACGACCTAATGAATCATATAGGTGCACATGGAAAAAGCGCGTGATAGAAAAAATGACTGAAAATTGACTATCGAGGCATCAAGAGCACAGGATTCTCAAGGAGAGGTCTCACAGAGTCCTTTACAAAGAACTGTTCATCACCTACTTGGACTTCCAAAAGCTTTCTCAACTCAAACCTACGAAGGTATCCTACTGCTTGTTCACGTTCTAGGTTCCAATCTTTGATCAATTTACTCAAGCCTTTTTTATCGCCACTAAATTGTGCAAATTTACTGACGACCGAACTCCACTGCATCATAACTAGA
>JAEORI010000234.1 GCA_016840965.1 Candidatus Thorarchaeota archaeon
ACTTCAAATCCTTCAGCTTCTAATAATGTACCAACGATGTCTTTACCTATGCTGTGTATATCACCTTGAACAGTGCCTATCACAACCTTTCCTTCAGATACCATCTCTGTTTTTGATTCTCGAATCACTGGAAGAAGAACCGACATGCCTGCCTTCATAGCATCACCAGCCATGACTAGTTCAACGAGAAATACCTCACCTTCACTAAACAAGTCTCCCACCATTTTGACACCTTTAGCCAAACCTTTAGTGATAGCATCCAAGGGAGGGATACCTGATTCAAGAGCTTTTTTAGCAAACTCGAGGGATTTCTCAGAATCGCCTTCCATAACTGCAGATTTTAGTTCTTCAAGAATTGAAGAAGCCATTTCAAATCTCCTCCTTTTACTAGTCTTGATGGACAATGAGTATCTTTTGAAATGCCTACTTATATCTCTACTCGTGGGCATTAACAACGAAGTGAACTTGATGTTTAACATACTTTATACAAAATCGGTTTTTATAAAAAAGAAAGAGATGCCTGAGGATAACCTCAGGCTAATAATCTACTATTCGGGTGAGAGTGAGGTGTAGATTGCATCCATGTCTATGTTCTGCTTTTGCATTCGCCTAGCAAAGTAGACGAACCATAATGCTGAGAAGCCATATTGCACGCACATCGATATGATCGATAGGAATGCAGCTCCTTGGAAGAAACCAATCAGCAGGAACAACGACGTTGGAAGCATTATGACTCCTATCCATGACATCAAAGCAATTCCCAAGAATTCAGGTTGTCGTCTGATACTTCCTTCATACAACGGTCTTCTCAAAAATGGTAATTGCAATGCTGCCATTGATTGAAATATCATCTCTATTCCCCAGAGGCCTACTAGAGATGTCACCACAGCCAGGAAACCACTGAGACCAGGCATAGCATAGGCAAAAGCAAATGGTGCTCCAAAGCAGAAGTAATAGATAATAGCATAGGTTGGTGTGTGGTACTTTGAGAGCTTTCCGAAGAATGAAGGCATCATTCTGTCAAGAGAGGCTTGGAAGAAACCTCGGGTGACCCATGCCATGTTTATCGGAGTGGCTGTCAAACCAATCACAACTGGTGATAGTAATATCCATCCTGATATCACGGGGTTCCCAGAAATGGCTGCAGTCATCGTACCAAGACCTCCTTGGAACACTCCGGTTTGCGTTAGATTCCCAGATGCTGCTGCGAATGCATATTCACTTGAGAAAGTCCCAAAGGTTCCTTGAAATAGGAATGCCCCTCCAGCTAGTAAACCAGCTAAGATGAGACCACCAAGTACCTGTGAAAGAACAAGGTTCTTTGCAGGATCTGCGACCTCTCCTCCATACAGTAGTATAAGATATGGCCATGTCAGTCCTATTGGCCAGATTGTTGCCAATAGAGTCATTTCAAGACTAAATGCGGGCGCAACATATCCTGCAGCGGCTGCTACTGTTTGAACTTCTGTATAAGCTCCAGCACCCCAGACAGCATCCCAGCGACCTTGCAATGCAGTAGAGGGTGTTGTGGCAAGTACGGCAAGTGCCATCACCCAGCCTATTGTTGAGAATAATCCTCCAGCCATCTGTATTCGAGGTTCCATCTTTAACAATGGTCCAAGATAAGCAATGATGGAGAATAGACCCATCAAGACAATAGAAACTGCGACCAATGCCATTGGATTCGCTGTTGAAAAGGTGGCACCTAGAGATTCCATAGCAGCATTACCTGTCACTGCACCCCATTGAGCAAAAGCAGCACCCAAGAAAACGAGGAATAGATAAAACTCACTCGTCTTGATAATTGGGTTAGCAATTATTCCACGCCAGACAGCTATTGTGCCTGCAACAGGATTGAAACCCCTCGCTGAGATTTGGTAGAGTCCCGAAGAACGAGGCATGGCCATCGATAGTAATGTCATCATTACTGTGTAGATGAGCATGAATAACATACCTATTCCCCAAGTTGCCCCAGCATTAATTCCGGGATACATATCCTGAAGGATGCCAACAAACAACCACTGATATGTGCCTAGGCTTGCACCTAGAATTGCAAATAGGGATGTCCATGTACCGAAATACTTGGTCAACCCTGATGTCGGTCGAAGAAATAGTACTTCAGACATCATTCTCTCCTTCCTAATTTATTCTCCTCTCCAAAAGCAACATTGGAGAAGATGAATCATTATAGATAATTCCGTGTGATATAAGAGTTTGTGTCGAATTTAAGTAAAATTAAGAATATTAAATTGAATTCAATAAGAAATGGAGAGATCAGAAGACAATTTGAACTAGGTAATATTGTCGCCAGGGTCGTGGTGTTTTAACTATCTCCACATTATCATAATCAACGATCCCAACACCCACAAGGTGATCTTTTGGCTCTTCATCTTCGAAGTATAAAATTTGTCTTAGTAGGTTGATGAGATCTTGAATTACTAATTTCAACTCATCTGATCGCAATTGCTGAGCTTCAGGATTATCGATGAAGTATTTGTCAATGCGGCGACTTATTCGTGCTCCTAGAATATACCTACCAAGTAAACCAATGATCATAGCTGCGAAAGCAAAGACCATTATGTAAGGAGCAATCATTCCAATGATTGGAGCTTGGGGTGCGATTAATCCTATAATGAGAATGACGAAAATTACTGGAACTGCGACTTGCCATATTCCTTCTGTATAGGATTGGTATCTTGCTAGTCGGATAGTTTCGGGATGGCTTGTAGCTGCTTTAGCCATTTTAATCAGCTTTCTTCTAAGATCCTTCCAATTCCTACCAAAAGATTCTCCGAGTGTCCCTTTTTCTACCATATCGTCCACAAAGCTGAGATTGTAGTAAATGTGGGATCTATATGCATCAATATGATAGATTGCTTTCCTTATGTCATCAGAATCAGTTTCCTTGGCTTTTACATTGCCAGACTCCCTTCGGCTTTCAGCCCGTTTACGCCTGTCCTTTCTTGACATGATCGTAATCTCCAAACAATGATTCATGCAGATACAGCGATAGCCACTATTTCATCGTTGGGATTCTTTGGCAGGTCTATTACAAATGCACTCAACATTCCTTGCGTGTATGAAGACCCAGGATTGATGCATAATGAGCGGCCTATATGCTCAAGACCTGTTGATTCATGAATATGTCCATGCAACCCAAGAAGGGGCTGATATTCTTCAAAAACCTGTCGAACACTCTTACTCCCAACCGGAACCATGTCAGGAGAGCCAAATCTAACCTTGACCTGAGCCTTTTCATCCAGCTTTGGTGCCAAATCAATCCTTGTTCCATATGGAGGAGCATGGAAATTGCAAATGAGTCGTTCATATGACTCTACACGGCCAAACTCTTTTTTGAGCTTCTCTA
>JAEORI010000004.1 GCA_016840965.1 Candidatus Thorarchaeota archaeon
CACGGAAAGAATTATGCGGAATAATGAATCAATCTCGGGAGCTGTGCCTAGGAAAGATAGCAAAGACATTGACCATGGAATTGTGAGGTCATTCACAGGAGAAATTTGAAAGAGTGAGTCGATGGGTGTGAAGGCATGAAAGACTAGCGGAGGAATTAGAAAAACACCAGTGAGTCCCCTGAGTATCATCTTCTGATATGCGAGGTCCCCATATTGCTCCTTCATCTGGGCTCTTTTATTCCATAGCCCCCAAATCAACCACAAAGCTAGCGCAGCAATGAAGGTGCTACTTAAAATGGGGATAAAGGGTTCAATAATGACGAGAAACATGATGTTACTGAACAATCGTGGAATGAGGTCCAGAATGATGAGGAGTATGTATCCCAATCCTCCTATTATCAAACCTGTAAGAGGTAACCTCGCAATCTTCTTACCAGGGTAATCTGGTAATTTCTCACGCAGTTTATCGATTCCCTTCAATTGCATTATTTCCACATCATAAGTTAATTAGAAAATCCAACTTATCAAAACAATGTTTGGCACGCACCAGTTGTTAATCACTCCATATTTTTCATCTTCGAAGTCTTTTTCCACCTAACTTGAGGAGTGATTTTACCACAACGCCATTTCTAAGAAGCTTGAGTAGCAACTTCCCATTTTCAGTCAGAGAGTATACCGATGCGTTCTCCACCTTTTCCTCAACTAGGAACTTTTCTTTCAGCAGAAAATTATCAATCCAATGATAGACCTGTCGCGTGTTGCCTAGGATTTTCGTCAGGTCCCATCGAGTAGTCCTTTCATTATTATCGATAGTAGAGAGTATCTCGAATGCTATGTCAACGGGTTCCCTCGGCTTCGACAATGCACTCACTTCTCGAGCTGTCTGTTTATCTCATACAACCTTGCATATCTCTCTCGTAGCTCGAAGAACTTCCGTAATAGAATGATTCCATAGATTAACATTGGAATCGATGTTAGAATTAATGCTCCAGTGAACAGTGGCTCTCTCCCCAGATTCACTACGATAATCAGAACTTCGATAATCACGATGGTCAAGAGGAGCGCAGCTGCACCACCGATGGCTCCTGCTACTTCAATGAGATCACGTGAGAGGGCTGATGCATCTTTAACCATCTCCTCCATTAGACTGTTGAGTTCCAGCATTCTCTCGTGGCTATCCTCTTCAGATTCAATACCACCATTAGCTTGTTCTTTTGCCACGCGACTCCGCCTCACTTTTGCTTCTAGCAACTGGAGTATATAAATCGATGACTGGAACCTATCAATCGATTGCTTCTAGAACAATGCCTTTTGTATCTCAATTCTCATGAAAACATGTGTTGATGAACATGGTTGTAGATAATTATGAAAGTCAAAATGCAAATGGTGGATCAGAAATGACTAAGTCAAAAGAAGTCAAGAACCCAAAAAGCATCAAAGAACGGATTTTTGACCTTGCTGGATGGCTGATGCTTTTGTTCCAATCAGTTCCAGCCCTCTTCATTTGGGGTGGTCTTATGACTCTCCCCTTTGCAATGTATCTACTCATTATGTTCTTCTCATTTGGAAATGTTGAAGTTCCATTGATGACTGAGAGAGGTGGATTCTATTTTCTAGAAGCATTGAACATATTCTTCTTTGGAGGAAATCGCATCCCAGAGATGGTCGTTTCTTTCACTGGTCTTTTCATCCTGATTTACTCAGTTCTGTTTCTGAAGTTTCGAAAACCAGAAGGTCTTGTCACCTCTGGACCATACAAATTTGTACGACATCCACAGTATCTTGGAGTCATTGTATTTACAGCCAATCTCACCAGTAGAAGTTTTAGAGAAACACTTGGTGATATGGGATGGATTGGTCCTGAATGGACCTTTTTACTGTGGTTTGCTACCCTCGTTGCTTACATCCTATTAGCTTGGGTGGAAGAGAATCATCTGTCCAACAAGTTTGGAAACCAATACAAGGACTATCGCGAGAATTCAGGATTCATATTTCCATTCTTGAAGATTAAAAACAGGATTTTAGAGATTATTGTCACACTCCTTGTAGCTGTTCTATTGATGTTTGGGACTGCACTCCTAGCTGAATCTATGCATCCATAAACTACACAACGGTCCAAAATACTTTGAAACTAGATGGGCCCAAAGAATTCAATTACATCCTGAGACATAATAACCCTCGAACTATACTCTCAATTCTGGACTCATAGTATTAAGGTAAAACATTGGTAGCAGAAATTGCAGTACTAGGATGTCTATAGTGCTGCTTGAGCTGGAGGCGAACATATGACTGAGGAAA
>JAEORI010000235.1 GCA_016840965.1 Candidatus Thorarchaeota archaeon
AGTGCTTTCCTAGCTTTTTCTCGTACTTCTTGTTTTGTACCAATTTGATGGGACATCATCTTTCATCAGAAGAACATCCGTTCGGCCCCTTTTTAGGTCCCACAGAACCGAAAAAGAACGATCTAGAATAGTCCTTTACCCATAATGAAACTCAAAACAATGCTCAATAGGACTATTCCAAGTGCAGCGATTCGTAAAGGCCACATGATGTACTTGATTTTCTTCTCATCTTTAATGACGAGGCTTAGACCATTGGAGAGCAACTTATCACCATCGAAGACAGGGATTGGTAATAGATTGAAGAGCGCAATTGATAACAGGATTAAGTAGCACCAGAATACGATTTGTTGAAGGTGAAATACAAACATGGGCGTTAGAATAAGATCCCAGCCAGGTCTGGGTTCCCAATAATCTGATCCATATATTCCGATATATCCTCTACTCGTATTTTGTTCACTTGCAGCTAGTATGATTGTTATACTGCTTCCATTTAGTTTGTGTATGGTAAGCTGAGAGCCAGCAGGAGCATCATTCATGAATGTTCCGACAGCTGTCCAATTTGCAATCTCTGTATTGTTGAGTCCAATGATGACATCACCAATTTCAATTGCAGCTGCAGCTGGGCTTCCAGACTGTATATCGTAAATGTAGGCACCACTTGGCGGATAGTATCCAATTGACATCAAAGGATAGAAGTTTGCAAGTATTATTAGAAACACAAAACCCCACGCAAAGTTAGAGAATGAACCAGCAGCCAACATCCTCATGCGCGATTGAGGTGTTGCATTGTTTTCAAATTGGTCCTCATCGGGTTCAACAAAACCACCAAACAATACTAGAAAAGCCAGAAGACCAGAACTCTTGATTGCAATATCATCTTTCGAAGCTGCTAGGCCATGAGCAAACTCATGTGTTAGCAATGTGACAGCCAGACCAATCAACATATAGACCAACGGAAGACCAGTGATCGTAACACCTGGAATTATGGGTACGACACCGCCTGCATCTGCAGGTTGAACAAAGAACTTGATTAGGTTATCACCAAACATCCAGAAACTGAAGATCATTCCGCCAAAGCCCACAACAATCCCAATATTGAAGAAGATACGAGGAAATTTCTTGCCCATCCTTGTAAGGAAAGCATTCAATCGCTCTGTTCGCCACATGATAAAGAAGGGAAATCCAGCATCAATTCCCCGTTCACTTAGTTTTTCAACACCTATTGCTTGAGCAATGAAATATATCACAAGCCAGATGAAACCTATGATTCCAAATACTGTCAATGGATCCATTAATTCTCAGTCCTCTGGATTAGAGCCGGCATTGATGAATATGTGTTATAATCATTATGTACGCGGTATATTCCTTGAGTTCATGTCCATGCCTGTGTGTTGGTGCGGTCCAACCAAAATCCTCATAAAGTGAGCTAAGTTGGCATCCCCTGGTGTCTTTTGAGACCCGTTACCACTAACTCAGGCAGGAGAATTAATAATTGCCATTCAAACTTGTAATATCAGATCCAGAAACTGGAAAAGCCATCCAATATGAATTAGATGATGCAAAGACAAATGCTCTTATGGGAAGGACCGTTGGCGAGATTGTAGAGGGAGATGTTCTGGGACTTCCCGGATACAAGTTGAAAATAACAGGTGGAAGCGATTCCTCAGGATTCCCAATTCGGCCTGATGTCCATGGTAGTGGTAAGAAACGTGTTTTAATACATGGTTCTCCAGGTTTCCAACCAAAGAGAGAAGGAATTGCCAAAAGAAAGACTGTCCGCGGCAGAGAACTAAGTTCGGACATATCTCAAGTAAACATGAGGGTCGAAGAGAAAGGCGGTACACCACTGGAAGAACTCGTCATGAAGCCTGTATAGAAGACTTCTTCAATTAACACTATCCTATCCTGAATTCGAACCATATACTTCATATGGGCAACGGAAAGACTGAAATTAACGCCTGAAAGGACTGGCTGGAAGTGAAGATTTGGTGACCAGGAAATACGATAAACAATCAGAGATTAGCATTGGTACTTTAGGTCATGTTGACCATGGCAAAACGACACTTGTTTCGTACCTGACAGGAGAATGGACGGATCGTCATTCTGATGAAATAAGACGTGGCATTTCAATTAGACTTGGCTATGCGGCAACTATCCTGATGAAGTGTAAGAGCTGCCCTGAACCTGACGCTTACACCACTTCACATCTGGCCAAAGATGGAAAATGCAGTAAATGTGGAGGCGAACTAGAAACCTTAAGGGAGATATCGTTCGTTGATAGTCCTGGTCACGAGTCTCTCATGGCGACTTGCCTCAGTGGAGCCAGTTTGATGGATGGGGCTATTCTTGTAATCGCGGCCAATGAACCATGTCCGATGCCGCAGACCTCTGAACATCTTCATGCACTCGAGATTGTTGGGGTAAAAAACATAATTATAGTACAGAACAAAATAGAGCTTGTTTCAAAGGAGCAGGCTAAGAAACACTTTAGGCAAATCAAGGAGTTTGTGAAGGGAACGACCGCGGAAAACGCTCCTATAGTGCCTGTTTCAGCGATCTTCGGAGCGAACACAGACTTGCTTATTCAGATGATTGAGAAAGTTATTCCAACTCCAAAACGTGATGGGGAAGCTCCACCCAAGATGTTTGTTGCGCGTTCATTTGATATAAATAAACCCGGAACATTACCAATGAATATGCATGGTGGTGTTGTTGGAGGTTCAATTGTGCAGGGAAAATTAAGTGTCGGCGATGAGATTGAAATTACTCCAGGAGCCAAGGGTGAAAAAGGATTTGCCCCAATAAAGGCAAAAGTTGTAAGCCTTCTCTCTGGGAGTGGAAATTCACTTCAGGAAGCATATCCTGGAGGTTTGATTGGTGTAGGGACTGGCTTGGATCCAGCCTCTACACGGGCTGATAGATTAGTTGGAAATGTGGTTGGAAAAGTCGGAAAGATGCCAAAGATCTATGAAAAACTCATGTTGAAACCAATTCTCATGCAGAGAGTAGTTGGTATTGAGTCAAAGAAGGAGGTAGAGAATCTCAAACTGAACGAGCCAATGATGTTAGTGGTTGGAACTGCACCCACAGTGGGTGTAATAACTCGACTACATGGTGATGAGATTGAGTTGACTCTAAAACGACCCGTTGCTGCTGAAAAAGGGCAAAGAATTGCTATTGGTCGCAGGGTTGAAAATAAATGGCGATTAATCGGTTATGCTGAGATTTAAAGCGCAATCAGTCCTAGTATCGGTCACCATATGTTGGTGAAAGCCTTGCCTATTCCTGTGATATTAGATACGAACTTTCTAACTGTACCATCTCAATTTGGAGTCGATGTGTTTTCTGAGGCTGAGAGATTACTTGAGCGAAGTATTGAGTTTGTCCTCTTGAGGTCTGTACTTGAAGAAATTAAGTCAAAATTTGATAGAGCAGGAAAAACTGAGAGTAGATCATTCAAAATTGCATTAGATTTGGCTCAAAGATGTAGCATTGTTGAAATTGACCAATCAATGAGGAACTCTATTGTCGATGATCAGCTACTGGACTATGCATCTTCAGTTAATGGAGTGCTGGCAACCAATGACAGAGAACTAAGAAAAAAAGCTACTATGAGGGGTATACCAGTTCTGATACTTCGCGGTAAGAAACATCTACAATTAATAGGTTCAATCTTTTGAGACCGTGTCACAACGTTTTTATGGTTTATAAAGCGAATCAGCGCTGAGCCGTCGGGTCCAGACTTTGAGATGTTTCTCAAGTCTGATTGTTCTGATAAGAATCGTCCTGCTAGGCAAGGAGCGTCAATAGTTGTACAGCATAGTGACAGTAAAAGATGTGGTACGCATTCCACCAACACAGTTTGGTTCTCCAATGGAAGACGCGGCCATGCTTCATCTAAGGAAGCAGCACGAAAATGTCCTCGATCGAGATGTAGGTTTGATGATTGCAGTCATCGACATTGATGAAATTGGACAAGGGCGTCTTATGCCAGGTGATGGTGCAACATACCATTCTGTGACCTATCGAGTGCTTGTGTTCAAACCTCTCCGACACGAACTGGTAGAAGGTAATGTAGTGGAGCTGATGGACTTTGGAGCGTTCATCAGAATGGGGCCACTAGACGGTCTCTGTCATGTAAGTCAAATCTGTGATGATTTCATCACACAAGACTCAAAGGGCAATGCTCTTCTGGGCAAGGAAACTGGTAGGACTCTAGCGGAAGGAGACATGGTAAGAGCAAGAGTCACTTCAATAAGCTTTGAGTCAGGAAACAAGTCTGGGAAACTTGGTCTAACAATGAGGCAACCATTTCTTGGCAAGATTGGTCCAGACCGTTCATGGGTAGAAGAAGATGTTAGAGCTGCTCGTGGAGAGAAGAAGAAGTAATCAGAGAGGAAACAGCAATGACTAAAATGAAGGCATGCAAAGCTTGTCACTACCTCACAGCTGAGAGTATGTGCCCTAATTGCAAAGGAACCAATCTTTCATCTTCATATACAGGAATTGTGGTAATTCTTCCAGGTCGCAGCAAGCGTGAAGACCCTCGACTGAGTTCTTATGTTGCCTCCAGACTCAACATAGACAGACCCGGGAAATATGCACTAAAGGTACGTTAAGGTTTCTTGTCAATGGTGAAAGCTTTATTAGACAACCCCAAGTCGATTGGCTGACCCACCCCTGAGGCGGTCTGACTTTCAGTAAGTGATGCAAAATGAAAATCGAAATCCTAAGTGAACGGGAGAACAAACCTCTTGCAAGGAAGGAAGTCGACTTCAGGGTCGATCATGCTGGGGCAAAGACGCCAAGCAGAGCAGACATCCGTGCAAAGATTGTCGCACAGTTTAATGCAGACTCATCTTCAGTAATCATTAGGAAGCTGGACACCAAATTTGGTGTTGGTATAACTGAAGGAACTGCAAGAATCTATTCTAATCCAGACCAGATGAAACTAATCGAACTCAATCACATTGTTAAAAGGCATGAGCCAAAGAAAAAGCAAGAGGGAGAAGAAGAATAGATGCCAAAAGCAAACGAATTGTATAAAGTTGACAAGTCTGGCAAGATCACTCGCTCCAAAAAATCTTGTCCACGATGTGAGAAAGGAACTTACATGGCAGAGCACTTCGATCGTTTTGCTTGTGGCCGTTGTGGGTACACAGAGTTCAAACGTAAGGGCAACTAGTTTTACTCACCAACTATAGCCATTACCCATCTTACAAAGATAAGAACACCAATTACCATTGTGAGCATAACATCTACAAGAAATACTCCTGGAATCTGAAGCTCTATCCATGCTGCTAGAATGAGTGCTATAGGGAATGTCAAAATGAAAGGTAGAGTTGCTACTGTTAGAGATATCTCCTCGCTTGATACCATGATGTTTACGAGGAGAAGTAGCCAAATGGCATAGATTCCAATGAGGAGAGCAACTTCCAGTATCAT
>JAEORI010000236.1 GCA_016840965.1 Candidatus Thorarchaeota archaeon
AAAGAGCAGGACAATTGCTAGAAGAATCCACATCCAACACTCACAACATCGAGCACAGCAACCTTTCTCCTTAGGTGGAGGAGGTTGTTGATAGCCGTAATCTCCAGGCATTGGGATCTCAGTCATTTTCATCACTCAAGATGGTAACAAGTACTTGATGATACTGGGCAATCCTACTTATGAGCATTATCGGTTTATAGGCATAGAGGTTTTAAGTGCTCAAATAGTAGGTTTGGTGCGAATTGTGACAGATTCGTACGCACGCGAATAGGGGTTAGGTGTTTTGGCAGAGGAGAACAAAGTCTACACCATTTTTGACAGACCATGGGGACTCCGGATGATAGGTGTCACCCAGATGACATTCGGAATATTTGGTCTTCTTGCTTCAATTGGGATATTCATAGCCACAACCATCGAAGCTTTAGGATCAATAGGTTATGTGTACGCATTATTATTGTGTGGAGGCGTCGCATTTCCATGTCTTGTCATTGGGAATTATGTCGATGACCTCAGAAGATGGGCGGTTGCCGCTCAAATTCTCTATAGTCTAATTGCAGTTAGTTTGTGTGCATATTTCCTTTATGTGCAAGGCTTATCCTATTATTGGAGTTTTCCAATATTTGGCATCCCAGACTTTGGGATAGCCATCGGCAACATTGCAGCATTCATTGTTATTACTCAGACTTTGATAGTTCTTTACTTACTTTTCCGGTGGAGTGCTGTTGTACCTCCCCCTGGAGTGTCAGTTGAAAGGGACAGAAAAAGGGCTAGATTAATCGAATCTGGATTGATGCCATCGCCATTAGAACCTTCCTTGGTGGCGGCAGATGGAGTGACCGTGCTTACTCCAGAGGAAGAACAGAAAATCCTAGATATCAGAAAAGTTGTTACCGAGGAAGGGATGGCAATTCTTTGCTCCAATTGCAATGGAGCAACACCCCTAACAAAAGTGGAGAAAAATAACACAGTCCATTGCGATTATTGCGGCGTCGTGCTAGGCGTAAGTAGTGTGTTCGTTCCCTGCAAGAACCATAATGAGTATCTTGCAGCAACAACTTGTAATGTGTGTGGAGAGCACTTTTGTAGACAATGCTTGACAGTTCAAGAACCTCCAGTTGATGAAAAATGGGAGGGATCAGCAGTCTATCTTTGTAGAAAATGCTTCGAGGGACGATACCGCCCAGCAGTAACAACAGCGTCCTTGGTAATACCAATCGACCAGTTGTTCTCAACTGCAGGTAGTAGATTCTCAAAAGTTGGACAGATGTATAGCAGTTTTCTAGGGGCTTATGGAAACGGGATGAAGCATCTCTGGAGACTACCACTTGAGCTTCTTGCGAGCATCGGTAAATCTGGAGGCGGTGGAAATGATAATTGTGTAGGAGCATTGCTCCTAATAGTCATCATAATTATCGCGATCCCAATCATTGCAGGGGTCCTCATGTTGCTTGGTGCCATCATAATAATTCCAATACTGTTCTATGCTGGACTCATTGCTGTAACAGTGGAAGCAGTCAAAATAATCAGTAGAACTGATTTCATTTCAGTTGATAATGCCCGAGTGAAGAGCATTCACTCCCGCCGCAAGCCAAAGGTCATTGAATCAAAACTCCGACCATCAGTGCGAGTTTGGGATAATGAGTTTAGAAGAGCCTCAATTGACCAAGAGAGAATAAGACAGAAGTATGAAGAAGAACGACGAAGACGTGAGAGATTTAGACAAGCCAGGTCTGATTCATTCTGGAGGACTAATCATGACTGAAGTTGCACAAGAACAGATCATGTGTCCCGTTTGTGGTGGACCAGTCAAGGTCGACCTTCAGGACAAGGTCAATCGATGTGAGTACTGTGCAAGTCCAGTCCTTGGACCCAGTCAGAGCAGAGATTGCGTCAATCATCCAAAAGTTCTTGCAAAAGAAGTATGCCATGTTTGTGGAGATTTAGTTTGTGAGGAGTGTATGCAAAAGCGAGTTGGAGAGTATGGAGGGAAATTACTCACAATAGTAAACTGTGAGAAGCCAACTTGTATTGCAGAGAGCGAGTGGGCCAAACCACTGAATGAGGAGTATCAGAAACTTATCAACATGG
The DNA here is from genome assembly GCA_016840965.1 of Candidatus Thorarchaeota archaeon. The sequence goes on from JAEORI010000236.1 coordinate 2,089, forward strand.
ATTGGGCAGATAGAATAGATAATGTCATTCTCCGTGTCACCGGTCTGGGAGCTGTCATCATGATGATCTTCGAGCTCATCCTCTTTCTTGGAGTCATGTTCTTCCAATTCATTACACCCTGGAGTATTCCTCCAATCTCATTGAGAATCTCGTCTTCGCTTGTCATTGGAGAAATCATAATGATTCCTGCAACGATCCTAGTGCTTAGTATAATTGGTAACTTACTTTCTGCGATTCTGCTGCAATCAGCTCTTCAAGTATACGTGCATGATAGACAACTCGGAGCTGGTGTCACTCTGTTAGTGATAATTGTGATTGAGGTTGCGTATCTACTACTCCGAGGATTGTACTTTGGTCTTTTAACGTTGCCAAATCCATACTTCCTCCCAATCATGATTACAGCATTCCTAATTGGGACAATTCTTGTATTTGTAGGATCATTAATGGCAATCTATGTGGGTAATAAGAAGCGGATTCAGTTTAAGGATGCAAGAGAGAGACTTCACCTTTCTATTGGATCTGGTGTTGAGAAACTTGCACAGAGTTCCTAAAATGGATCAATCCGGTACTTCAAACAAATCAATCAGTCTGAATCTATCGACGTCAACTAATCCTAAATCAGTGATCTTAAGTTTCGGAATCACTGGAAGTGAGAGGAAAGCCATTGCCATGAAAGGTTCTTCTAAGGGAGTACCAAGATCATGAGCCGCATTTTTCAAATCTTTAAGCCTCTGGCTTACATGTTCAATGGGTTGGTCAGACATTAATCCTGCAATTGGTAAAGGTAGCGATTCGATAACCCTTCCATCCTTCGCAAGTGCGATTCCACCTTGCATCCTAACAATTTGAATAGCAGCCTGAATGAGGTCTCTATCGTTAGTAGCAACCGCTACGATATTATGCGAGTCATGAGCAATAGATGAAACCATAGCTCCCTCTTTGATGCCCATTCCTTTCACAAATCCGATTGATCTTGGTTCAGAAGCATTATGACGCTCAATAATAACTACTTTCGAAATATCACGATCAATATCCGGCACTACCAGTCCATCTTTGACCTTTGGTTCTTCTATCAAGCGCTCTGTGATGATTTGGTCAGGTATCATGCCAATGACATTCATTCTTTCTCCCCGTGCCTCCACTTGAAAGTCCTCTGGTTCAAGATAGTGGATGTTGACTGAACGTCTTAGACGAGGTGGCTTTGCAATTCCGAATTCTTCCGCCATCTTACCATTCTTTGCGACAAGTACACCTTGCTTGTAGACCATTTCCACATTGATATTTTCAAGAGAATCCAAAACAACAAGGTCAGCATGATATCCTGGGGCAATAGCGCCAATATATTGAAGCCCATAATGTCTCGCAGAGGAGAGTGATGCTACTTTTATTGCAAGAACTGGGTCAACACCCATCTCAATTGCATCACGAACCATACTATCGATGTGACCTTTTGTCACTAAATCCAATGTATTTCTATCATCAGTTACAAAACTGCAAAACTCAGCAGTATGTGGTTGGATTAACGGAGCTAGTGCCTTCAGATTTTTCGCTGTGGATCCTTCGCGAATATGGATGTGCATCCCTCGAGAGAGTTTTCTCCTAGCTTCTTCAATATCAACACATTCATGTTCAGAAGTGATTCTGGCCGCGGCGTACGCGTTCAAATCTAGACCTTTTAGCTCTGGTGCATGACCATCAATCCGTTTTCCCATACTTAGTGCGACTTGTATCTTCTCCAGTATTGAGGGGTCTCTATAAATAACTCCAGGGTAGTTCATTGCTTCTGCCAGCCCTAGCACATAGTGTTCAGTCATGAGTGGTTTGATATCCAGAAAATCAAGTGCGACACCATTAGTTTCAAGATCTGTTGATGGAACACAAGATGGCAACATCATATAGAACTCAAGAGGACCACCGCGCATACTTTTGCTCATGTATAGTATTCCTTCCATTCCCAAAACATTAGCAATCTCATGGGGATCTGCAACAACTGCACCAGTTCCATGTGGCACAACAGCACGTGCATATTGGATTGGCATTACCATTGAAGATTCTACATGTACATGACCATCGATAAATGAGGGACATACGTATTTGCCAGCTAGGTCGATTACTTCATTTCCAACATATTCTCCAATCCCTGCGATGAATGCACCATGAATAGCGATATCACCTGCAGTCACATCGCCTGTGAAAACATTCACAACATTAGCGTTCTTGAATACCAAATCTGCACGGGTCCTTCCTGAGGCTACATCAATCATCTGGTCAAGCGGGTAGTTTTCTGAACGTGATAGAAACATCTCTCGCACTCTCTATGCTCTATGCGTTGGCAATGAAAAGGGTTTCCTATGAACTCACTTTGTAGCAACTACAACAAGTCTAGTTGCCTCATTGTCATAGTTTCTACCGTCGAGTCCGCCATAAACCCTGACATTATAGAATCCAACATTTTCAAGCATTTTTTTGATTTCAATTCCTGAATATATCCAATGGGTCACATTCCATTTGTGGACAAAGCCATTCCGTTCAATGAAAATCCACGTATTATGCATCTTACTCCAATTCTCAATAGCTTCTCTTTCTTCAAGCATAAAACCGTGAGGCCATTCTGACCAACTTTGCCGTAGAAAAATCCTTGCAAGTATCTCTTTTCCCATTGATTCGAAAATGAATCTACCTCCAGCGCGTAGTGAAGAATAGATGTTCCGAAGAACGTGCATCTGTTCTTCATGATCTTCAAAATAGCTGAAAGATGTGAACATACTCAATACTATATCGAAAGAGTTCTTTCGATGGAATGTTCGCATATCATCAAGAACGAATTCTATGTTGAGATTTTCCATTTTTGCGGCCTTCTTTGCTCTCTCTAGATATAGTTTAGTTCTATCAACTCCAACTACCTTGTGTCCTCTCCGAGCAAATTCCAATGAATGGCGACCAATACCGCAACAAAGGTCTAGAATTGTTTCATCATGTTGAATCTTACATAGTGATTTGATAGCATCGACTTCGTCCGTGGTGAAAGCAATTCTAGCTTCAGTGAACATCACTGGTTCCATGATTTCCCATAACTTATCATCCTCATACCAAGCTTTGGGACTGTCTTCTGTCATTGCTTAAGGTCACCAGTTTGAAGTCACCAATACTTCAATATGAACTAATGGAAAAAAGTGTTTACCTGTAAAAAAGAAAAGACCATCGGTCTCTCTTATTATGAGACCGATGTTCCGTATTTTTATTTCTTAAATTTCTTGACATAGACTATGTAGACGACAACTATGACTCCGACACCGATAGCAGCTGGAATAGCAATTGCGCCTAACATAGCAAGGAAATCTGGACCAAGAGGAGTGATCTCTTCGACCAATAGCCGATGAGTTTCCATTGGAGTGATCTGCACCCATAGGAATCCATCAACAGATGCGCTTCGGGATATTGATAATTCTAGGAATAAAATATCAGAAATAGCACCAAACTGGAACGAAAAGTTCCCAGGAGGTGTTCCAGCAATCGCATCATTGAGGTCTCCCCATGGCACTTGATGAGTCCTTCCGTCATATGCGCTTAAGAGAATAGCATTGAAACCTGTAACAGCACCGGATAATACTGATACACTGTACCAGGTTCCAGGAGGCGTATTGAGCATTAGAGCATGCCTCTCATTTGTTATTCCAGTAGCTGGCAATGAGAAGTTGTATGCTGCGGCAGAAGAAATAACATCCAGATCCTCGATATTGAGATAGTAGTCATTCAGTGTGCTAACCCATTGGATTGTCAGGTCGACGGGGTAGTCTTGGTAGTTGTTCGTAGCACCCTGGGTGTTATTGTCGACAAGGTATGCACAAATACCAACAAATGCTTGGCCATCATACCAGTCCTGACCAGTATAGTAGAATGTATCATTCGCCCAGTAGATAGGATGTGGTTGTATCTGAGATCCATCCCACCGGTTTGCTAGAACCATCCCAGCATCATACTGTACGCTACCAGAGGTATCATAGATGGTCACATCAAGACCAACAGTAACATTATCCTGATTATTCAAGAAAATGGTCATGTTGTACATTTGGAATATCTCTGTATCGACGAAGAACCCACCGAGATCTACAATCTGTGTGGTAGTATCGCTAACTATGGAACCCATATTGAATTCCACCCACTCATTCACGCCATCCGAAATATCCATCTGGACGAAATATTCACCAACTGGTAGATAGTATTCGCTAGATGATAACATGTCAGCACCAAAAGCGAGCGTTCGTTCAACACGATAGCCATCCTCATAGACACCTGTTAAAATCATAGAAAGCTCTCCGCCAGTTGCAGTGGAGTTTACTCGTAGAAGAGATGGTTCTTCAACATCAAGTTTGTATGCATGAGTGACTGTGGCGCCCATATGGTTTTCAAATTGGAATTCATGGTTCACAGGGAGATTACCGTATTCACTTACTCTATTGTAGAGAGTGTATTCGGTATTGTCACCCCCCATGACTGTAATATAATAGGGTCCACCGAGATAGAAGTATTCACCATTTGTTGGCATTACATAACTTTCAAAGTATCGAGTACCGCCATTACTTGAATGTGTGAAATCACCGCTAGTAAACATGATGAACTCAATTTGTGTATCAAATAATCCACCATAGTTGAATGCATAACTGATTGTACT
>JAEORI010000237.1 GCA_016840965.1 Candidatus Thorarchaeota archaeon
AGCTCATGTATGACTTCGTTAGGTTCGAAATCATAAACCCACTTGCAGGCAACCTCACAGCCGCCACAGTTGGTGCACTGGTAGAGGACATCCAGCATCTCAGGTGTCCACTCAAGTCGTCCCTTATGGTAGGCATTCGCCATAATCATCCTTCCACCACCTGAGTAGGCATGGAAGTTGTAGTATTGTATTGAGGGACAAATATGTGAGAACCTCTGACTCTTGATAGCAATCTGTGGGATGTACTTGCATTTTGAGCATCGGACGCAGCTGTCCATCATCTCTTCAAATTGAGAAAGAGTCATTTTGACACCTCCCTGAAGCACAGAGTGCCAGGATTCATCACGTTATTTGGATCAAAGATTTTCTTTACACTCTGAATTGCATTAACCATCTCAGGTGAGGTTTTTTCAAATACTGTGTTTGTTATGATGCCATACGGTCTACTAAAGAATGCACCATTTTCCAATAACCACTGCTGACCATCTGCTAGAAGAATATTCTTTCTTTTTACCTCTTCACCATCTTTGGGATTAAAGTAGAGGTCAAAATTACAATGCATGTTGATGCCTTGGACGATTGGTTGTATATAGATACCAATTTGATTCCGAGGAAAGCCAACTTGATCAGCAATACCTGAAAAACCAGTATACAGCCTCTGAACTTGATCCAGAGTAGTAATGAAAATTACTTCATCACAGCTCCCCCTCATAGAATATTTCCAATAGGGAACTTCACTGGGGCGATTTATCAAAGATACCATGTCTGCAACTTTGAGATTTCCAATGGAGCCTGATAATTTCACATTTGCATCACGAGCAATGTCCATAATATCTTCAGATCGATATTCGAACTCATCCTGAGCAAGTATACCATGACCCGAAATGCCAATTATTAAAATCCAAGTGGGCAGTTTCTTTCTTTTTCCTAGAGCAACAGAAAGGCAGATGGAGTCTAGCATAAAATGCTCATCAGCTAGACGCCGTCTTAACAACGCATAATTGAATGCCTCAAGCTCATCCAAGCTATCAGCACCTGCAACGAAAAGATTATGGTGTTCTGGTAGTAGTTCACATTTCATTGATATCCATGTTGTGATACCAATAGTTCCTTGTGATCCCTGTATTATTCTGAACGGATCAAACTGTGAAGGTCCTTGAGGATTTTTCTGAGCCTGCCCAGAAGCCCATTGCTCCTCGAGTGTCCCAGGACCAGCTGCTGAACCAGTCCTTAATACCTCACCAGAACCAAATACAGTTTCAGTGCATAGAAGGGGATCAGAGGAATCCCAGTGAAATCGAGGAGTTGTTATTGGTTCCCTATCCAGACAACTAGCTAAAACCGATTTCGTTGCTTTTGGTAGAAAAGGCATCAATGGTCTGAGACCATGATTCTTGAGTTCTTTTATGAGCTCGGAAAAGGTGACACCTGGCTCAATCATCACAACCTTATTCTTTGCATCAACGCGAATGAGTTTCTTCATCTGACTAAGGTCAACAATAGCAACATTCTCTGTTTTTGGCAAAGAAGAACCACGACGTCTTGGTCCTCCAGAACTTACAGGAATAAGAGATATTGAGTTTTGATTGGCCCAAGTGACAATCTCAGCTACTTCATCTGTTGACTTTGGCCAGACTACTAGGGAAGGTGCAAAAGAGCCAGAGTATTCATCAAGTAGTTCTTTGGTATTGGAGATACGCTCTTCTCCAACAATTTCGGTTAGGTCTTTAATCATAGTTGGTAGTCGCATCCTTGCATTGTAGTTGCTAACCCTGTTCATACACTATGCCAGTGCCACCTGCAGGGTATTTGAATTGTATCGCATCACTCTCACAGACTTGGAAACATGCTCCGCATTCCATACACTGTGAGGTGTAGTCATCAATGATATACACAGTATTATCACGTTGTTTCCAAAGATTCATGACACAGATAATAAGGCATCTGCCGCAAAGAGTGCATTTCTTATTATCTACACTAATGAAGTTACCACTACCAGGAATTCTCGTCACGAGTTGTTTATGGTCTATCTTCATCTCATTCTTCCTCCTCATCAGACGCCATGAATGCTTTGGATATTGCTTCTTCAATCTCGGGCATCTCAGTAAGTAGTTTCTCAGGATCTGTCAAAAGATCCATCTTCTCTTCACCAAGTATTACAGTCAGAAGTGGAATCACCTCTTTCATAATAAAAGGTACAGCATGCGGGAGGTACTGTTTAATTTTCCGAGCCACTTGTCTAACTCGCACTGCATGAGGCTCAGACCAATCGATTATACCTCCAATTATTTCCATGAACATTGGTACGAACCAAGACATAGTTTTCTTTGGGCTGAATGGTAGGGCTTTCCAGATGCTAGCTAACTCTGGACCAGTCTTGAATTCTTCACCAACCGAGGTTGCTTTCCATTTTTCATCATAAAGTGAAAGAAATTGCTTTGAAGTATCACCAGCAGAAAAGGCTTCAGCTGCTGTTTCAATGGCAGCTCTAGCTGTTACCATCGCAGGGTAGATACCCTCAGCCTCTAATGGACAAGGAAATCCACCAGCATCTCCTATTAAAATCACATTGTCAATATGAGTGTTGTAAGGCATGCCTTGCCAAGGCAGAAGGTGAACTTGGAACTCTCTTGGCTTTGCATCTAGAATTCTAACTAATCTCTGGAAATATTCCAGATTTACAACTTTGTTAAGATAGTAGATGGGATTCTTGTCCCACCAAGTCATCCAATTTCCCAATCCAATATGAAAACCATCACGAAAGAACACATGATATGCTGCTGGAAAGGTCGCGGACCACCAGACAGCCAAGGCTTCATCACCCATTATATCATCAATCTTAGATGGAGAACAACTGAAGTCATATTGCGGGACAATTGTTACTTGTTCTTGTTCCCATCTCTGTCTCAAACCTGATTGTTGTGCTACCATCGAAACTGCACCATCAGCCCCTATCCCCAAACCCTTGTATTTTTCCCCCTTCTCGTCGATAACTCCAACTACTTTTTCCTCTTCCTTCAAGAGACCCGTTACAAGAGTTGAAGTTTTCAGTTCTGCACCTGCATCAGTCGCAAATTTGGCTAACCATGGGTCAAATTCACTACGATAGCAGTTCATAGTAATCCAGCTTTTCGCAGGTTCATAGGTAACTGACTCTGTGGGTTTAGTCATGATGTATCCAGTTACCTCTCCATCATTATTCACAAAGTAATTTCTAGCAGCGGAACCAGCTCTCATAGATGGACAAGCATCCGGGGTAAGCTCTTTCATAATGTCAAAATCTCGCCACATTCGAGGGCCCAATCCACAACCAGAAGAATTCTTTTCACCAGGTTTTCGACCGCGTTCGAAAAATATTGTCTTCAAACCTTTTTCTGCAGCTTCCAAAGCAGCAATTGATCCACCAGGACCAGCACCCACGATTACGATATCATATTCTTTCAACCGCTCACCTCGTTTGTCCAATTCTTTTCAATGGATTATCATAGGCTGAAGCTTTCTTGTGATTTTGTTCCATGATAATTCGATTATATGAACTGTTTCCTAAATATTGGATACCATGTAAAACACCATTTTTGATGATGAAAGTAAAAATGAATCCGAGCTATTTCTCGGAGTTCTTTGGTATCTGAATATACCTCAAAAGAAAAGCAAGCAGAGCTGCACTGGCCATTGCAAGAATACCAGCTAAGGCATAAACAACTCGAAGACTTCCAGAAATTTCCCAAACTGCAGCCCCAAATATCTGTCCAACCATCCCAACAAGGCCCATGAGAAGGTCGTATGTGCCGAGTGCGCGACCTTTGACCTCTTCAGAAACAACAAGTACATTGATACTTCTTACAGAACCCATCCACAAAACAAAAGGTATTGCCCATGCAAAGTTGATTAGATACATCATTAGAGCGCCGCTTCCTTGGCTGAACCACAGGAAGATTATTGCATTACCAAATACTCCAGCAAAGAGTGTAGCCTTTAGATTTCTGTCTGCAAGAACACTAGCATGATACATTATTAGAGCGCTTGTAAGAGAGAACAGACTCCAAGTCAAGCCATATGTAACCGTATCAACATTCCATGGACCAACACTTAGATTCCCAAGATATGGAATAGAGCTACTCCATGATAAATTGAAGCCAATCATCCCAATTACTAGAATCCAAAAGCTACGGCCTAACTTTCTTACAGAAATCTTTGGTCCCGCACGTGCTTTTCTTTTAACCTCAGTTCCCAACGATTCCCTAAGTAGAACTATCGATGACACAAATGTGCCAATAGCAGCAATTGAACCAATGAAATGTAGATTTCCAGATTGGAATCCGGAGCTCAAAAGAAAAGATCCTGTAAGAGGACCCAAAGCATCCACGAACCAGAGTGGCATCATCACCATCATGATAAGACGCGCAGGATTACGTCCATTGCCAGAAGAGATCTCATCTGCGGGAATTGCACTAGCCATGAGTCTTGCTGTACTCATTCCAAACCATACTAAGCCATACTGGATTGCAACGTAGGGCCAAACCGGAAAAACAGACATTGTAAAGAGTCCGACAACAATGGGCAGAAACCCAAGAGAGATTGTCCACTTTCTACCAATAAAATCCGCGATATACCCGGATGATATACTTCCGATTAATCCTGTGAAAGTAGCGATTGAAAATACAAGTCCAATCTGCCAAGGTGCTAAGAATCCTTCGAGGAAAATACTAAATTCCCATTTCCAAAGAGCTGAAGAGAATTGGGCAATAGCTATGACTGCAGCTAGTCTCCAGAGGTTCGAACTAAGACCAAGCCAACCTTGACGAGGGGTTTCGTTTCGTTCAAGGTGTTCATTTGTCTTGTAGTCATCGTTCATATGCTAGCCTCGGAGTTTAGAGCTGACGAATCAGAGTGACTTAAGATAGTGTCGATAATAACTAAGTTTCAAAGTACTAGATGCAGCTATCATTCACCCTAATCCTGGTCAATGATTCTTTAGCTTCATACTATTTGCCGCAAGAAGAGCTACAAAGAGTAACGAACCAAAAACAGTATACCACTCAGTTAAAGTACCTCCAACAGTCAGCGCAAAACTCAGACTTGAGAATGTGATGCCAAAACCATAGACTCCAACGATTTTATTGAATACAGGATTGAAGAACAATGCGACAATTATCAGAATCAGTACAAAAAATAGGATTATGAAGAATGCACTAGAAGCATCCCCATGTGGTTTGCCCAGATTCTCAGAAAAAACACCAATTGCCATAAGTGCAATACCTGAAATGATACCTAGCAACTGACCAATAGCCATGATTATCTGTTGGATTGGATTTTTGGTCCACCAATCCTTAAGACTGATGAAGAATGGAATGAGAGCAAGTCCTGTAAGAATGCAACCAAGGTTATAGAAATATGCTCCAAAGGGACTATAATCGAAATTTCCTAAACGACTGAGAAAATGGGTAATGGGACCATATGGAGCAGGGTAGAAAGCCCACGAGATTATCGTGAACACGCAGTAAAGAAAGACTACTGCTACTCCGCTTATTGTTGTTAGCGGATATTTCTGAAGTCTGACGCCCATATAGAAAGCTAAAAGCTTCTTCCTAATTAAACCAAGTCATTCTTCACCGAACTGGTACTGAGATGAGAAATGCAGCGCCTTTTCTCTCCTTCTCATCTAGTAGCTCGATTGTTCCACCATATGATTCTACAATTCTCTTAGAAAGATATAAGCCAAGACCCTTTCCTTCACCTTTAGTCGTTACACCTTTTTGGAAAATTCGAGATCTGATGCTAGGATCAATTCCAGGACCATTGTCGCGATATGTGATTATCAATCTCTTCTCCACAAGGCCTAGACGAATGGTTACGACTGCACTCTCACCAACATAATCTGCTGTGTTCCGTAGCAGATTTTCCAGAACTAAAGGAAGTAAGATTCCAGGACGAATTTCAGTTGATCGAATATCAGGTTCAATGAGAAGACTGACATTGGCTCCTCCAGTTGCGTCCTTAGCTCGATCAGCCATCGTTTGAAGCGTTTCAAGAAAATCGTACTCGCCTCCTCTTCCAACAACTGAGAAGAGCTTGATAACACGTGACATCCTTTCACTCACAGCCAAGGAGGTCGAGAGGTATAATTCCTTATCTTGAGGTATGTCCATTGTTTCATGAAGCAACTCAACAAGACCTCGGACTATCTGCATATCATTTCCGAGGTCATGTGTTAAGACTGAAGTGTAGACTTCAAGCTCACGTTGACGTTGTTCAAGGAATTGTTTGTGTTTTTCTAACTGCCCTACATAGTAGTGTAGTATCCATGTGAATATGAGGACAACTAACGAGAGCGCAAATTGATCTATAATGGGCTCTAGAGCAATACCAAGACCAATATTTGGGTGGAGATGACAGTAAATGAATAAGCTCGATGTTTCTCCAGTAATAAGTAGTGCTTCTAATTTAGATGTTAACCATTGACTTCCAAAAAGTGCTGCAATGACTGGCCAAATAATAACATTTAGTGCCACCCGAACCGGGTCCTGATTGAATTCCATTAATAGGAAGAGGAATGGCATAACAGCTAAGCATATCGTCGTTAATATTCCTGCAACCATAACATGTCTCGTTCTACTAACTAAATATAGCATCAAGAAGAGACTTGTCGCAGAGAAAAACAGCAGGATATTATCAAGTAGAATGCCCAACAACAACTGGATGAATGGAAGGAGAATAACAATAAGAAATAGCGCAAAAGACAGAAGTCTAGCATTCATTCTAAGGACATCAGATTTAATATCGGGCGAGGGTTCGAACAGAATATTACGAGCTCTCTGAAATACAGTATTTTCTTTTTCAGTAGGCTCGACCTCGGACATTCCTTAACACACCAATGTTCAATTGTATATGATTAACTAGCTAATGAGATAATTTTGACTATGTAAGCTTTGATGGGTTGTTTACAAAGCATCCTAACTAGGAAATTTTGTAGCATCGATTAATCCTTTAGAAGTCTGGGTATGTAATTCCGGGCTATGATCACCGTAGTAATTACCAATATACCTTGAGAAACTAGACTTATTGCTTGAGACCCTGTAGCTATCATTGCGAAGCCATATCCAACAAGCGGAACAAGACCTGCAATAGCTCCGACAGCCGCAGAAATAAGACCCATTGCTTGGTCAGATGTGACATTTATTGCTACCGCTCTACCACCACCCCTCATCCGGAAGACTGTTGCACCAACAGCCATTCCAACAAAATATCCAACGGGAATCTGAATGATTGGGATAAGAAGTAGCAAAGGCGTTATTGGATTATTGACTAGAATCATAAAGTCTAACGCAATCATACTCAAGATATAGGGTACAATCATAATCAATGTCTTGCTTTTAAGAACAAGTTTCGAGCCTATTGGAAGTCCCTCATGCACTGATGCACCTTGCGTATCGAACATCAGGATACTTACCAGCGAAATCCCACCAAACAAATTTGCATAACTTATAGCAGTCAGCGCGGTCATACTCCGAACTAAGCCATCAACCTTCCAATTTTGAACCATTGGAAACAACATTACAATGAGGAAAATTGGAATAGCAAAAACAAAAGCAGAGCCTATATTTCTTGTAGCCAATTTGAGATCTTTTCGTATCATTGCTTTGAGCGGACTTGTGGAATTAATAATGACCTCTTTCTCGATACTAATCTGCGTGGTCGACACTCCGCTTATAGTCACTTGTCTGAGAGATTTTCCACTTCGGAAGTATAGAATTACAGCAATTAAGGAATAAACACTTGTACCAATTATAGATGCCAGAAATGTGTTCAATGGCATGGTAAATGTCAACGAAGCTGCAAAGAAACCAAATGAAAAAGGAAAGACAAGCGCTAGAACTGAGTATGCAGTTTCGCCCCAAACACTAGAGAGTTCAATGATGAATCTCATAAGAGCAGGAAGATAGCTGCTTAATCCATATACACTCATCATACCAATTACAATGCCGAGTGAAGCAGCTATTCTAACAAAGGCAGAGCCTCTTGATTCATCTGATGAGAGGGATTTCCTATGAAACCATTTTGACATGGCGATAAGTGCTCCAATAGCAATTGAAATTGTGCTTGCACATGCAACCAATGCGACCACTGCTGTTAAAGGTCCAAAGACAATAAGACTACCAATCGGAAATATGGTCAATGATAGTAAAACCGGAGCAAAGAAAACTCTAGCAAAAGTCATGAATGAGAGTTGTTCGATATCAGCTCGACTTAGAGGCAGTGTAGCAGGCAACCTCATGGCACCTGATGAGATTAAACCAGTGGTAGAAGTTAGGTTAAGAAAGAATACAACAACAAACGTTAGTGCCAAATATATAGTGAACCCCACAGCTAATCGTGCTTCAGGATTCCCAATTGAAACATCGAATGCTGAGGCGGCTAAGGCAATTATGGCAATCATCGTTAGAATCATTGTAGTCATCACATAACTGATTCGACTGGATGATTTAATAGAACGCGAAATCTTATCCGGAAACTCCTTCACTCGAGCAAGATTTGAGGGATTCATTTCTAGATAGGCTTGAAATCTCGATTCTTGTGCTATTATGCTTGCGATTTTCCAGGCTTCTGAAAATTTCATTCAACGAGTGCCTCCCTTAGCACGGACACTCCCTCTGCGACCTCATCCTCTTGCTTTGTCAATTTTAGAAATAGACTTTCAAGAGTTGCACCATCTTTATGGGCTTTGGTGCGAAGTTCTTCAAGCGTGCCTTCTGCAACCAAGACACCTTCATCAATTATACCAACTCGGTCGCAAAGACCCTGTGCAATTTCCATCACATGTGTGCTAAGTAATACCGAACCTCCATTTTCAGCATGAATTCTTACTATATCCTTCATTATTTTGGCAGATCGGACATCAAGACCGGAGAATGGCTCATCAAGTATCAACAACTTTGGCGCATGTAACAGTGCAGCAATTAACATCGTTTTCTGCTTGTTACCTTGCGAAAGAGTGACAATCATCTTATCATAGTACTTTCCAAAATCGAGAGCTTTCACAAATTCCTTGATTCTCTTGTTTAGTTTCTCTTGAGCTAATTGCCGGATTGATGCAATGAAGTCAAAAAGTTATCTTGGAGTCAAAGA
>JAEORI010000238.1 GCA_016840965.1 Candidatus Thorarchaeota archaeon
ACTTTGCTTATCTCAATGTCAAATGTGTGCGGCAGACATAGCAGACACAGCGTCATTCATCATGGGTGGAGCGATGTCTAATAGCTCTCTCTCTCTACCTAGAGCTAATGCCAAAATCAGGATAGTTCATACCGAAGCTGGTGCTATTGATATCAGTGTGGCTTGTAATTTTGAAGTCATAGCAAGTGATAGAGTGAATGCATCACTTGCATTTGTGTATCCACAATATTGGCATCTTGGTTCCAGTCTCAGCAATGTCTGGTTTAATATCGCAATCAATGACACAATTTTGGACCACATGGTAGCAAACTATTCGTATCTTGTTAGTCATGGGTATACTTTGAATTCAACAGAGCTTAGTGGGACATGGATTGAATCAGCTGAGTTTGTTTTGTTTAGTTACGAAATGCAAGCTGCAAAGACCTATGTCGTCAGAGTGACCACTCCTGCATACCCTATGCAATCCAACAATTACGCATCATTTTCCTACATCATCGCAAGTGCGAAGACTTTCCAAGGACAAACACATCAGACAGTTGAGATACATGTAATTGAAGAAACGCCTTTCGAGGAATTCTCATTTCAACCTGTAACCTATTTGACTGAATCAACAAATGGCACAGGAACAACTGCTTTTTGGGATTTAGTTATTAATCAGAACACAGACATCAACAGCATCGATTTCTCCGCCACTATTAAGAGATATACTCCATTTCGTCCGTTCCCGATTCAACTTGTTGAGTTTATCATTGTAGGAAGTGTCATGTTTGCGATTGTGTTAGGAACGATTGCCATTCTACGAATGAAAGGACACTGATAGCTAGGTCTTTACATCGAGCGGAACAGCTGGTCCTTGACCTTTGACCTTGTTCATTCGCTCAAGTGCATCACGAATGTAAGAAGCATTATGCTCTGGGACTGTAACAAGATTGGCTTCAGGCAGAGTCTCAAGAACATCGAGGATTTTCTCTAGTGTATGCTTCTTCATCTGACGACAAATTGCACCCTCATACAGCGGGATGATTGTTTTGTCAGGATGTTGTTTCTGAAGTTGATGAATCATACCCATCTCTGTCGCGATGATGAATGTCTTTGCGTCTGATTCTGCAACAGTACGTGCCATCATTCCTGTTGAGCCAACCATGTCCGCGGCTTCTTGCACTTCTATTGGACATTCGGGATGCGCAATTGCTATTGCATCAGGATACTTCTCCTTTAGTTCGATGAGCATGCTCAGATCAAACATGTTGTGCACATAACATCTGCCTCTAGGATCAATATCGATGATGTTTACATCTGTGTGCCTTCGAACATACTCTGCCAAGTTCGCGTCAGGTCCAAAAAGAACAGTATCAGCACCAAGTGATTCCACTACCTCGACAGCGCTACCTGAGGTGCAGATGACATCGGTTTCGGTCTTAGTGTCAGCAGTAGTGTTTACATAAACAACAACTGGTGCATCTGGATATTCCCTCTTCTTCTTTCGAACTGCCTCTGCATCAATATACGCAGCCAATGGGCACAATGCCCCAGGATCGGGGATATAAACAGGTACAGCGGGGGAGAGTACTGCAGCCATCTCAGCCATGAATCTTACACCTGCAAAGATTATCATATCATACCCATTACTCTCAGCAGATTTCCTTGCAAGTTGTAGAGAGTCCCCTACATAGTCAGCAATCTCTTGGATTTCAATGATTTGATAATTATGTGCAAGAATGAGAGCTTTTCGCTCCTTCTTCAATTTGAGAATCTTCTCTTGGAGGGCTTTGCAGTCATTAGCCATCGGATGCACCGTATAGAAGCTCCCTTGTTTATGCTTTTAATAAAATTCCAACCGGCAATCTATTCTGACTTGCAGTTACTAATGGCAACTTTTGCCGGTCTTTCAGTGTAATTTAAGTGTACATTAGAATTCATTGAGGATTTGAGTTAGAAGAACGGAGGCAAATGAAACGAGAGTTGGCGTCGCTGCAGGAACGGAATCGAGCATGCTTGAAGATGCCAAGTATGTGTTAGATATTTTGGAGAAGAGCGGCGTAGATCTATTGGTAGAAGACAAATTATCGGGTGTTCATAAAGATAATAATTGTGTTCCAATCAGAAAAATGGATGTAGATATACTGATAATAGTGGGTTCAGATAGAGTTCTGCTTAGGAAACTCCTTGAACTTAAGCAGACAGATATTCCCGTGCTGCCACTTGCATCTAAAGGACAGCCAGACTTTCTTTTTGAGATATCTGCAACTAATTTCGATGGTATAGTCGGAGACCTTCTTGATAATAATTGGAAAAAAGAGGAGCATCGACGCTTGGTTGCTGAGATCTCAGGAAAAGATACTCCACCACTGCTCAATGATATTGGCATTTTTGCTCGGAGAAGTGCAACACTAATTCGATATTCTCTACTCATTAATGAAGAACATTTCTGGAAGGATGGAAGTGATGGACTGATAATAGCAACTCCCACGGGAAGTACAGCATACTCTCTCAGCGTAGGAGGTCCAGTAATACTAACCTCTGCTCCTGTCTTCTCCATCATCCCTGTGAACAGTGTTAATCCCGCACGGAGACCTCTAGTACTTTCAGACGACCTAAATGTGGAGATTAGAGACCTTACTAGCTCTGTAGCGATTGAGGCAGTCCTAGATGGTCAACTTAGGAGGAAGGTGGACAGTCACCCAGTCAAAATAAGAAAAGCAGACTCTAGTGCTATGTTTGTTAAATTCTCAGAAGAACGCGTTGAGGAACTTCGTGGCAAGCTTTTGCGAAAGACCGAAACAGCAGAAGATGTTGCTCATGAAATGCCACCAAGTGCAAAACTTGTTTTGAAGGTTCTTGAGTATCGGGGACAGCTGAGCCAGCGAGAGATCATTGAAGAAACTATGCTGCCAGCGCGTACTGTAAGATATGCGCTTTCACTTTTAATGAGTGAAGGTCTAGTTAAAAAGAAACTCTCATTGAGAGATAGCAGACAAGGCCTATATCATGTTACCAATAAAGGCTAAGAAGGGGCCTAATAGAAAAACGAGCGCTAAAATCATGTGATTACAATGACTACACTGAAAGGAATTCCAAAGACAAAGAACAAGGTAATCAAGCAAATACTTGATCAAGCTGTTTCGGACATTGAACTGTTAAAGAAAGGAAAGAAGATCCCTGATGAAACAGGAGCATTTGATGAATCTCGCGAGTTCATAGTCTTTGAAATTGCTAAGGCAAACGCGATTCCAACTGATGGTTTATTGAAAGCTGGGGCAACCAATTCTGTCTTGATGGAGATTTTCAGAGATATTCGTGACAATCCAACTTCACACGACATCATTGACTCTATGACTCTATGTTTGTATGGCTTCATTGTTGGAAACTACAACGAAGAGGATTTCAGGGTTCTATATAGATACTCTCTCAGACATGTTCGAAATCAGAATCAGAGTGAAGACTGGTTACGGCGGGCACTCGTATTCCTAGCCGCTATTAAACATGATTCAGAAAGAGATGTGTTGTCAAAGGTTAGATGGTGGCTTCAATATTTGGGAGCCCCAATATTTAGTCCAAGGCTATTTTCGGAAGCAAGTCATTATTTTGGTGTTGACTTCAGTTCTATTCTTGATTCAGAAGACCTAAGATTGGTTGATGCTCTGAGGCGACACCCAGAATATGTGCAAGAAGCGATAGAAGGTAGACCATTTCTAGACGTCATGGAACAATGTCGAGAATGGACACCAGATGCACTGCTATCAGAGGTTCTTGGCATTGCACAAAAACATGTCTACTCCAAAGCTACCAGTTACGTGAGCCAAGACATGAGTGTGAGTGAATCAATTGAAGTAATGAAGAAGCATTTTGAAAAATCGAAGTTTCAAAGTCATAAAGATACAGTTTTACCAGTACGATTGCAGAAACTTGAAAACCCTCCTCCAGGAGAAGCTATTGATCCGGTGATATTTGAGCTAATTCCTCAAAAACTTAGGATGGGACTCCTCCCATCCGTTGCATATTCAAGTAAGACAAAGAAAATTGAGATTATATTTCTAGGAGGGCAGGAAATTGGGAGAAGTGGAATTTTAATAAAAACAGACACAGGCGGTGTGATGCTTGATTTTGGCCTCTCCGTATCAAATCACATGATTCCAGAGTGGGTTCCTGAGCTTGAGATGATTGACACAGTTCTCGTGAGCCATGGGCATCTAGACCACTTGGGAGGCTTACCAGTCCTATTTGATACGTTCGAGGGCAAATGGTGCTCCGTGGGACCAACAGGAGGAATTGCCAAAGCACTTCTTATTGATGCACTCAAGGTAGGAACTCCATTTCCTCCGAGGAAGTTCGATAAGCTGGACTTGATTTCACGATTTACCGAGGACAATATTAAGAAAGTGACAGATAATCATGTTCGCTTGGAGTTCGGAAAAAGCAATGAAGTTGGATCAGGCATTGTTGTGACACCCATTGAAGCCTGTCACATTCCAGGTAGTGCTGTATTTTCCATTGATATTGAAGGTGTAAAAATCCTCTACACTGGAGATTTCAACCTAGATGAGTCTGTTCTCTTTCCTGGAGCCAATATCCCAACAGATGCGGATTATGTGATCTTCGATGGTACTTACTGGGGAAGAGAAGATTTCAATCGTAAGAAAGTGAATGAATCAATAAGTAATATTGCCAGTGAATATGGACCTGTCATTATTCCAAGCTTCGCAGTTGGTCGTTCCCAAGAAATTCTTATGATTCTAGAAAATCTTGGTGTGACTCAAAATCGAAATGTGATCATAGCGGGTTTGGCAGAACATATCACAAACCTGGTTGGAGTAAAAGGACATTGGCGGAGTATAAAAAAGAACAAAGTGCATCTTGATAAAGACGACATCCTTGTGGCTGGTGGTGGCATGATGGGAGGTGGGCTTGCGAGGCATCATTTCAACGAGGAACGAAATAATCACAAGGCTGCCATTGTTTTATGTGGGTATCTAGCAACACGAACGCCAGGTTGGAACCTTCTTAACGGCTACGAACCTCATGAATGCAAGTTAGATTATGCTAGACTTAGTGCTCACTCTTCGTCGACAAATCTTGAAGCATTCATCAACTCATGTACCGGAAAGAAAATCATGGTCCATACTCCTACAGAAGTTGCTCCTAAAGGTGTAATGATTCCTGAGTACAGACAGAGAATAGTAATCAAAACGTAGTCTCTAGGCAACTACTTCTAAGACACCATCGAGTACGAGTTTGGTAGCTACGAACTTCATTGCTGGGAGACTGACATTGAGTTTCTTTACAACATCTTGCAACGGAAGTGTGCCATCGCATAGATCAACAAATTTGACGACCACATTACCATAGGCTTTTTGCGTTTCCTCGTCAACCTGGCTTAATTTCTTCAAGTGGCTTGTTGGTCCAATTTCCACTCGGAAATCTATCCATTCATACTGATTCATTATTTGGAGACAACCAAGTACAGTTTCCCGAGGCAGATCTAAACTTCTGACTAGTCCACCAATCGTATCGTTGCTTTCAATTGCACTCTTGACAGCAACAATTGCTTGTCCCACCTCACGATTCTTGAAAGGTAGTGGCTTTCCAGCCTCACGCGCACGGACTAAGTAATCAAAGCTGATGGGTCGTACTGGCAACCTAGCAACAACGTTAAAGACGGATGCCTCGAAAACGGATGAGTCGCCTTTCCAAGTGTCCCAGACATCTTGGTATTTCTGCTCGATTTCAAACAGGAGTGAAGTCAAGGTACTTCTCTGTTCATCCTCTTCACTGTCATTTGTGGCAATCAGAGCCAGAACAAAGTGCTTTGACTTCTCGACCATTACAAGATTTCCCTCATGCTCAATAGTTTCTAGCGCATCTGTAGCACTAGGCCCATCAGCAGGCTCAGCATCAATTCCACCAAATGAGTCCAGTGCGGAAATCAGAGAGGCAACAGCATTTGTGTCAATCTCATCATCTCCATACTTTAGGTGGAAAGCAACATCAGGCATACCATCTTTCTGTACAATAAGCAGGAGGTGCAGCATTTTTGACCGGTCATAAATCTGCTTGGCTACGAGCTTTTGAGCTGGTGGTTCTTCAACCTCAACTTCAGCAGCTTCTGCAATTTTCGCAGCTTGAGCACTCGTTGGAACTCGAGTCTCACTTATTGCTTCAATGCTTTCATCAGAATAAGGAACTGCCTCATATCCACCATCAGCAGTCCTGACAGGTGTTGATGCAGCTGCTGTTGGTTGGGCTCCCGGTTGGTCAATCTCCTCGGTACCCCTTCTTACAGTAATCATCTCGCTGATAGGCAAGTCAGGTAATGTAACTCCTACAGTCTTTGCAGCGACTTCGAGCATAAGGCGAATAAACTCTTCACGCCTTGATTTGTCTGTGGCCACCATTGCAAAGGTTGGTGCACCCAAGAGGCGTTTAATCTTCTCAGCTTTCATCGATTCAGGAAGATCTTGTTTATTCGCAATGATGAAGAGCGGTACAGCTGGAGCCTCTTTTCTGATTGTGCGAAGTAGTGATTTGGTCTGCATGACGTTTCTGAAGCTTGAATCTGTGACGAGAAATATGACATCTGTTCCTGAGAAGTAAAAACTCCAGAGGTCTTGAAAAACAGCCTGCCCGGCAAAGTCCCAGATTGTGACCATGAAAGTACCGAATTGAATCGTTTCAGATGAATCGACAGCAACATTGATTGTGGGCACATAACCTCCGGGCGCAGGTTCTTTCCCGAATAGTAGTCGTAATAGTGTGCTCTTTCCGACACCACCACTTCCAACGAAGCTGATTTTGAATCGTGTAAAGATGAGTTCTCCAAGAATATCGTCGAGATTATCTCGAATGTAACCAATACTATTTCCCCGAAGAGCAGTAGAGATGCGAGCAGCTCCCTCACGCACACGGTGTTGAATCACTCGGTCCTCATCACGACCATCTGTAACGAAAAGCAGAATCATGTCTCCATCAACAGATCCATGGAATACCTTGTGCTTCTCTGCGACAAAGACAGGTGTGTCCTCAGCAAGACCCTCGGTTGTCTTTAGGTCCAAATAACCAGCTAAGAAGTCATGTATATCATGTTCGAGAAAATCTATCTTCCAAAACCTAGTCCTGACCACAACGTTACCATTCGCCTTTTCTATCAACAATACGTTGTGTATCACTGGTTATCACACTCTGTCTAACATGTAGTTATTTCGTGATGAGTTATCTACTTTTCTTACATTTCTCATGTTGTATTCCATCTATGAACCTTATGTGTGCGTGCCTCGCTTTTCTTTAATGGTAATAATCTCACGTCTATGCAATTCTGCAAAGACTGTCACTAAAACACTGGGTTGTATCCCAAGTTCTTTTGCTATGTTCATAATAGTCTTTTTTCCATCGACTAGTTTGACAATTTTGTCGACACGAGAGTAGAGAGACAATACTTCATCGTCTGGTTCTTTTAGGAGTATTGGAGCGTCATCGGGTCCGATTTTTAGCTCAAAGCGAATAGCACCCATTCTATGAAGAAGGTGGATTGCACCCAATGTCATCTCGGGGCCTTTACTAGGAACTAAAAGAGACATTGTCAAGGATCCATCCAGACGGTTCCATACAGCTTCAACAAAATCCCTTAGTGGGGCATTTTCAAAACGTTCCCAAAGAAGTGCTCTACTTTGTTTAGGCGCCATTCTTGCAGGAATTGTCTGAGGAGGGAGTGTTGCAAGCAATTTTAGGGTAAAAGGGGGTGAACGAAAGAGATCAGTTGGGTCATCAACCAAATCAGGTACCTCGTCCATGAAGAGATCAGGAAGGAATGAGAACTTCTCTCGAAGAGTTTCGACATCTACTCCTGTTCCTGTAATCAGTGTGTAAACATAGTGACCACGTTCAATTGTGATGTAATTCAAATCACCAGTTCTAAACACAGAGGTCTCTGTGGGGTTGTTAGGGTCGAATTTGAAGGCTGAGATTGCAGCCACAATATTGGGAGCCATCTCAAGTAATCTTGACCTTTCTTCATAGTAGTAGCTGTATGCTGCCTCACCAGTTCGACGATCTACTACAAAGAATGCCTGATGACCTACATCTTCCTCCACCGGTGTTTCAATTGTTGGAACTTTGTCAATCGATGTTTCAATTTCCCATCGCTGATAGGCCAACTCAGGGTGCATGTCCATGAAACCAGCAATAGCCATTGATGAAAGGAGTAAGTGCGTTGGTTTAGAAGATACATCTGAGCGCTCCAATCCATAGAGGTCCTCATATTCTCGGGCGAGTTCAAGCTGACCATCAGAACCAGGAACAACAATTAATTTTGTAGAGGACTCTCCTCGTATTCGCATTACAATCTGTTCCACTTTATCAGCTGTAGGAAGTGGCGGAGATATGACCAAGACAAATAATGAAGCGCTTGAAAGATTTTCTGACCACTTACCTCGTATAATGTCATCTTGTGAGAGTCGCATTACTTCTACTCCAAATGGACCTATTCGGAGTGGAGCAGAATAAGAACGACCTTTTCTACCGCGAGCTTGAATTATCAAATCAACTGCGGTTCCCGGTTTGTCCTCAAAGGAGGGATTCTCACCTGTAATAAAACAAATTCTAATACGTTCTCTTAAGAGCTCTTCAGCAATCCCTTGGAACTCGTCTTTGAAATCCCTCACTGAAGATTGTCTAATTTCTTTTCTTGACACTTCTTGAATTCTTTTCATTCGTTCAATGTCTTCCTGAGGGATAGGTTCAGCATCGGAAATGCCCACGATGATTGTAACCTCACTCACTCTGCAAATGCAAGTACTATGTTCATGAATTGTGGTAGTCACGAATTCTCGAGCAGAGTCTTCCTGCATAAGCTGATAGTAAGCCTCAACAACATGTTTGAGAAATTCATCCTCGAATTTCTCTTTACTAAATGATATGGATGCTAATGCTTTGGATCCTAATAGGTCAAAGAGTATAGCATTTACAATCATATCAGGAACATCCTATTACAATCAGTAGGAAGTAACATATGCTCTCCAATCGAACTTGTCATATTTCACTAATCAACCTTACTTGGTTCTCTTTATAATGAAATCCTCCAATGTCATCGAATCGCGCATAAGTCTTTGATAGTCAGTTTTAATCCAGGACAAATCGTATTCAATAGAATCGTCACTACCTCCCAATGAAATCGGAGGTAGATCAGAGATGGCTTCCCAAACATTCACAGGGGGAGGTAAGTTGTTAGAACTCCGAATGACATCACTCTTTTTACTTTCTCGAACAATGGGTGCAAAGTAACGTGTTGGTAATTCTTCAATAGACGCATATCTTGAGCCAATAATGAAAATTCTTCTTCGACGCTGTGGAACACCGTATTCCTCAGCATGCAGATGAAGTGTGACTACCGAATATCCAACATCTTCTAGTGTCTTTAGGATTATTTCTAAAATCTGCCCATGCTGTATCCATTTCAGTCCTGGAACATTCTCAATAACAACATTATCAGGCATAAGAACACGAACAAAATCAAGCATTTGAAAAACAAGATTGTTTCTAGAATCGCATGTATTTCTATTACCAGCAGTTGAGAATCCTTGGCATGGAGGACCACCAATGAGAGAGTTCAAAGTTCGTCCAGAAAGTATGTTTTCAATGGCTTCAAGAAGAAGACTGGCTTGTTTCTCATGATGGAGGTCAGTTTGAATAACCGCAGAGTTTGGATGGTTATACTCAAATGTTTTGCACATATTAGAATTATAATCAGATGCAAGAACAATCTCATTTCCAGCTTGCTGAAATCCTTCTGAGAGACCTCCTGCTCCAGAGAAAAGATCAATGACAAGACCCGGTTTCAAGATTGATGCAACTGCACGAGCCAATAGTGGTGGTACCGCATTTCCTATCTGTTTGTATCTTGAGCTAAGGCTACCGAGAAAACGAAATTGGTCTGGAAATGATTGTAGACGAGCTGCTTCCCGCATTGAAATCAAACGGTTCTGTTCAGGATGGATGAAGGTGCCATTCCCAGGACGATTAAAGTAAGTATTAATTGTGTAACTTGGTGATGCATTCTTCAACCTACCATAATATGTTGTTCGTCCACCAGATTCATGGATTTGAACAAGACGAGCAGATTTTTGAACAATAGAAGAAGGTATGTTTTTCCAATTCCCTCCTTCCGGAATTGATTGAACCATTTGCATATCGAGCTCACTAAGTGTACCACATATATGGTTGTAAAGCAGCTTCGATGCATCGCTTATCTCAGAACCAACTGATGCGAGTGATATAGAGGTCACAGACAATCGGTTTTCTTGTTTGAATGTAAAATGTTTGTATGACAATGTAGATTTCAGTGAATTAAATCCCGTAACTCAGCTAATATTTGAGTAGATTCTTTCTTGGGAGTGAAGCGCATCTTCAAAACATCCTTTGACTCTTTCATGGAAAAGCCATATAATGCAAAAACGAGAGCTTCAATTAAAGGCATGTTTTCTTTTGATTCTATTTTCCTAACTTCATCGATAAGTAGTGAACTGAAATTCAAAGATTCACATGATTCAATCTCTGCTATTGGAAGTTGCAATAATTCACGAGTAGAAACATGATTGTTCGTGTTTGTTAGGTTAAACCTCCAGTTCATCAACTCGGAATTCAATATACTGAGGAGACGCAAACTACGAGAGTTGTTAGAACTATCAATATCCAATATGTAATTACATGAATTTGCTAAAGCAACATTATTAGGGACAAGAGCGAATTTCAGTCGCCATCTCTGTGTCCTGTTTGAAACTTGTTGCCCAACAATTCTGTGTTGGTTGATGTGTTCTATTCGCTTTGATTTACCAAGCTCATGCTTTAACCGCTTAATATCAACATACTCAATCTGTTCTTTTTTCCGATCAACAAATGAAAATCGTGAGATATCTGAACCACGTATTAAGCGGAAATTCGTTGGCTTAGACATTATACACTCACGATTCAATGTAAGATCCAATTCACCCCGATGCACAGACAGATAATCCAATTCAGCCACTGTAGGATGTTTATGCATTTTAGAAACTAATTTCCATCCTACTTTGTCCACCTGAGGAATAGAGAGTAATGGGCCAGCAGTTCGTTCTATTTGGTCAGCAGGAATATGTATGGGCTTGTAAGAATTAACATCGATGATGTCATGAAGGCCGAATCGAGCCATTATCGATTTTGTATGTCCACCTCGTTCCAAGGTCATGACAGTAACAGACTGGGTAACACCATCGAATAATCGGGAAGTTTCAGGAAAATCATCAATTGTCAAGAGTATGTTCTCTTCGAGAATCGTCTTCCTCAGCGGATATGAAGAAAGATCGCCTAGGATTGTTGAAGGAACTATAAAACCGATTCTACTACCTTCGCTTGTTAACTGAAGAGCTCGTTCAATAAACAATCTGTGAATGTCAATTGTGTATTTACTACTCAGATTGTAATCACCTGAATTTCTGAAATAAAGAATATCCTCATTCATTCGCTCCTTATGTTTTGAATAATTGTCCATGTGTATTTCACGTTCTCCAGTAAGGAGGCGCTCTCTGAGGAACTCAGAAAGGTTTGCCTTCAAGCGTTCATATGGAGGATTCATCACTATGAAGTCAAATCCGCCATCCTCCATGATATTACTGAATTCATCGTACCACTCAAAGGGTGAACGAGAGGATGGATCCTCGAAGAACCCTTCGTGATTCGCAGTTCCGGCTAATCCTTTTAGTGAAATAAGAGAGTTCCCTCGCTTCAATGTCTTACCTAGTACTGAGTTACCCAGTTCTTCAGAATTAGTATGTGAGAGTAGACGCATTGAAACATCAGTCACTTCAAGAGCACCTGAATCAATATCTACTCCGAACATATTTTCCTGAATAGTTTGTCTGTAGTTTAGAACACCTGCCTCATCAAGCTCTGACTGACTTGTACCATGTTCAAGAGCATTATCAATCCCTTTCTTCAATGCTCGATCAAATGCATACACTGCAGAAACAAGAAATACTCCAGTTCCGCAAGCTGGGTCCAGAGTTTTTAGTGCGAGAATATTTTTCAACGCTGAAAGACCTTTGCTTGAGGCAAGCTCAGCCAATTTTTCTAGTTTAGGAGATATGGTCAATGATACGATATAATCAGCCAACCATGGAGGTGTGTAGAAAGCACCCAAGGGTTTCTGATATGTTCCCCGATTATAACTGAGAGGGAGAACATAGCATCCAATAGCATGTATCAAACCAAGAAGAGTAGCAAGATCCTCTGAGGATAGGTTCTCAGGAATTGGATATCTAAAAGTTTCCAGGACCTCGTGTGCAAGATTATTGATGTATTTCGGGATAATACCTACTCTTTCTGCTTCGTAGGAGAGCTTGGAAAAAAAGTAAGTTTCATCCAATTGTCTTGAGGCCATCACAAATGTAAGTCCAGCTAGTCTTGTTGCTTCAGAAATCTCAAGCGGCTTGTATGCTGTTTGTGAGATGCTACTGCGAAGAGTTTTATGGAGACCACTTATAATCGACCATGCTACTTCATTGAGGCTTGGTCTCACAGCAAAATCCTCAGTTAATCAGAGTATATGTGTCACAAAGATGTTTTGATTTAGTGTCTATATCGGATTTGCTTTTTCTTTTACAAAAGTCTGAATATTTTAGGAAGTAATGATTCTTAATTAGATATGGTAAGTGAAAGTGAGATTGCCAAGCTAGAACTTGTAGCTTCATATTGCTGGCCTGCTAGAGAGATTGTGAAGTATAAAGGATGGATAATCCATTGGAATGATGGGATCACATGGAGAGCAAACAGTGTTCTGCCAAATGAGTGGGTAGGCAATGTCGATGTTGAAACAGTTGTGGATTACATAATTGACCTATACAAGGAAAAGAACACTCTGCCAGCATTTAAAATAACTCATGCAAGTAAACCAAAAGGACTTGATGAGTTACTAGAAACAAAAGGCTTCGTACGGCGAATGGTCACGCATGTGCAAACAGTGCCAATTGAAGAAATATCGTGTCTAGACCCGCATTTGCCAGTTGATCTTTTCAAAGTCACTGATGAATCTCTTAACATTCTATTGCACCGGTCAGAGATGGAGGAAAAAGCAATAGATGTAAGAAAAGAGATTATCAAAAGAATTGCAGGTGCAAAGAATGTTGCTAGAGTCCTACAACATGGGAGTATAGCAGGGGTAGGACTTGGAGTTGTTGAAGCAGAATGGCTTGGTCTGTTCTCCATAAGAACTATGGCAGAGTTTAGACGAAAGGGAGTTGCATGGTCAGTGAACTGTGCTTTGGCAATGTGGGGAGAAGACCATGGAGCAAAACGAATTTTCCTTCAGGTTGAGGAAGAGAATATACCGGCTCTGAAACTCTATGAATCAATGGGTTTCAAGTCATTTTACTCATATTGGTATCGGATTCTTGAGAAATAATGCAATAGGACTGCTTTAATGATCTACTTAACTAGTTCTTATCCATAGCGCTGAACCTATTCCTAATATACTTGGAATCCGAGCAATTTTCGATTATCATGAAATGGAATTTCGTCTTGATTTCTGCATTACTAATATTTTCTCTCACTTTCTCAACTCCTACATTAGCATCTACACAAGATATTCCAAACCCATCGGATGCCAAAGTCTTAATTTTGGTGGCTAATGGTTTTGGACTAAATTATTTCGATGCAAAAAAGTGTCTAGAGTCATGGGGAGTCAATGTAACAACCGTTGCATACGCACTTGATTACAATGTAACTGCTTGTCCTAATAGAGAAGAGAAATATACAATTGCAGACCTTTTGTTATCTGAAATGACTCCTGAGATGGTCCAGGAATTCGATTGTCTTCTCGTAACTTCAGGAGGCCATTGGGCAGATATGATAGCGGGCGAAACTGTTTTGGAGTTCATTTCAGACGCATTTGATCTGGGTTTGATTGTGGCATCCATTTGCACAGGTACTCGTGTTGTTGCTGAAGCTAATGGCATTGTGAATGGTTCGAAAGTAGTTGCATATTCATTGAGTGAACCCCAAATGATGATAGCAGGAGCTACAACGGTTTGGGGGGTTGAAGCTGTTGCTGATGGCCAAATAATCACAGGAGGACGTGGAGGAGGAACAAGTGGAGGTGGTTGGCTTGAAGCACCAACATCCGAGGTCTGCGCCGAAATTGTCAGATATGTCTTAGGATTATCAAGAGTTACCGAATCCACACTTACCCCATCACAAGGATCCGCCAGTACCAATTTTGCCCTTAGTATTAATGTTGATAGCTTAAATGAAATATTAGGTGAGATATTATCAACAAGCATCGGAGAGGTGACCGCGCATGTCTATGGCTTTGGTAATAGAACTCTAGTTGACACCATAGAACTCACCGATGAGAATCATGATGGAACCTACCTGGGACAGTTCATAATTTCCAAAGAAGGTGACTATGTTATAGATATCGAGGTAGAAGATAGTAATTCGACCCTTGAGGTAGTAAAAGAAATCGAATCCTTCAGTGTAGGTCTAGATCCTACCAAACAGATGGATATTGTTCTGGTATATACTCTAACTGGAGGAAGCATTCTCATAGTCATACTAGTGGTTGCGCTGATTAAAAAGAAGTAGAAAATTACCAGGTCTTTGGCTTTAGATAGTAAGCTTCCCAGTGCTTTGGATTTGTATAGCCAAGCTTCAAAGCAAGACGATATGAAAGTTCATTTGCCGCATCCCATTGAGGAACAATCCCATTCTCAAGTGCATGAATAATTAAAGCTGCTGAAGCTACAGTTGCCAGACCTTTCTGTCGATGAATAGGATCGATTGTGTCAATTTGAATTTCAAACTCATTCGTATAGGGTGTGAATGTTGAAGCCATACATACTACTTCATTTTCAAACTTGATACAATATCCTATGCCCGATTTGTGGAATGCTTTTGAACTCCCAAAGAAAGTAGGTATATGCATGGCTTTTCTCTTATCCACTCTATTTATCGTTTCAAGATCCATACGCTCTAACCTATATCCCTCAGGTAGCTGATTTAGAAGATGTCTTAAATATTCAATATCAAGAGATTGAGGAGAAAACAATGTCCGCTCTTGGATTCCTAGCTGTTCACCCCATAAATCCCTGATTAGCTGGTTCCACCCTTCATTAGGTGCAATGACCAACTGCAATGGCTCAATCATTTGAATCAGTTCTTTAGCATCACCAATTGTAGAGTCTCCGGCTACTGCATTAATTATCGCAAGTTGGAGTCTAGCAACTGTTGGTTCTTCGAGCGAGTTCGACCACATATTTCCTCTTCCTTGATCAAGAGCGGGAAAGATTATAGCACGAGCGCTAGTGTATGAATCGAAAAGTCCGCGAAGTTTGTTTCGGTCTTCATCAAGCCATTCTATTATCATGTAAAATCTAATCATGCTGTTTTTATAATTGGTTATGAATCAGTTGGAACTTGCAGTGTATGAATTCAAGAATCATCATTTGGTCAAAAGATTTTTAGATGAGTTGGGGAGAGGGAGGGAAGACTCTCTGAGTCGCGAGGTAGGTAAAAATGGGAACTGAAAATAAGTATCCAACTATACTGAAATACACATTTCTACTTCATTGGTTAGTGGGATGGTTATTTGGAATTTGGCTATTTGCTTTGCCAGATTCTTTCAATACATTCATTGGTCACACTACTCCTGCAGATCCGGTGAATATCGCCTATGGTGCATTACTCATAGGCATTGGACTAACCTCGTTTTTGGGGTTCAGAGCGGGGAACTGGAATAGCGTCAAGATTTTAGTCGAGATGGAGCTTGTGTACACGCCATTAGCAATAATTGGCGGAATCATCTCACTGGTGGCTGGTAGCTACCCTGCGTGGTTTCTATATGTCTACATGATAATTGTGGCTCTGTTCTTCATCTTGTTCTTCATTTCTTATTATCAAAATAGGAAGTCCTGAAGGTCAAAGTTATAGTTGCACTTGTATCACTCTGGTGGTTTTCCATCACGGTGGGGAAAATAGAACACACTATGTTCCTTAAATCTATGGAAGAGTATTTTTATTTTCAATCAGAAACGATATTTTTTGACATTAGCTTCTGTGAGTTTCAAAGTAAGCAACATGAAATCAGACCCATACATACGGAGGGCAACACCAACCTCAGACAGAACACCGGGTATTTCTTTTCGGACATAATCAAACAGCGCTTCCTCAGACTCCTGAAGTGCCGCTTGCATATTGACCATGTGGGCGTGCAACATCCCCTTGCTAATTCGTCCAACTTCTTTCTTTAACCATCGTTCTAACGCATTCTGAATCTCTTTCCCCACAAGTTCCGATTCTTGAATGAGCTCAGGTGTTATTCGCGTTGACTCGTGAGTGCGTTTAGGCTGAACTTTGCGACTTCCAATTACCAGTCGCATTTCATCTAGTGGTTCCTTTGGTAGTATCTCTTTTCCAATATCATTAGAAATTAGCAATCTACGATATGCACGTTTTCCATGAAAGTCCAAAGGAGCAAGAAATCCTTTAGCCTCGAGTGCTTTAAGGTGAGATCTAAATTCATCTTGAAGCATTAGTGATCTACTTGCAGACAGATTGAGATACCTTTGGTAGAGTGCATCTTCTGTTTCAATTATAGCCCACCCAAAGGATCTCATTATATCTAACTCAAGCGGGGTGGGACGCTCAGTCTCGCCTCCTCTCTCGGGCAATGTACTACCCCAATATTATATTAGAATCATCATAAAGTCTTCTAATAAATGTTCTAATATTTCTCAACGTCAGAAAACAAAAATCAGAAGTAGTCTTTTGACTTCTTTTTTTTCAAGCCATGGAGACTATTAGAGAAACCATAGATACATTTCTAATAACGGATGATTCCCAAGGATTGGAGTCCTATATTGATAATGTCCTGAAGAATAATGTCCGATTTAGGGAGGACTGGGTAGAGCTAATAAAAATCCTACAGAAAGCTTGTAGAGAGATTTTTCAAAAACATTGGCTGAAAACTCATCACATCATACTTTCAATATTTGGAATGTCAGAACTTGCAGGTGTTGATTGTCCAATCTTCGATGTACTACGCTCAATCGAAACTCCAAAGAACATCCATCATGCATCTAGGCTTCTCTTTGATGGCATAATAGAAAAGGTGAGCGCCCAGCTAAAAAATGGAGGGTCGACTCTTTTTCTTGATATTGAAGCTATATCATCGACTCGTTCTGCAATCATTGCATCGGATTTGATTCAAGCAAGGTACAGGGAAACGATTCTAGTTTTAGGCGAGATTGATGAGAAACTTCCTACTCTAACAAAAGAATGGGTAGATGTATCTCGACTCTGGAGGACAGGCAATGGATTTCGATTGCTAAAAGCAAGAGAACTTGGAATTCATATTCATATCAAGGAATACAAGGAAATAAGAGACCTGTTAACAGAAGAATTGAAAGTTGATGCAAAAAAACTATCAAAAGAAAGAACGAAATTGATAAAGAAAGGGTCAAGGTATCTGCAGTTTTCTAAAAGCTTGAGTGAGTTTGTAGATGGTTTGATCGCATCTCGTGGTATTAGAGGCTCATTTGATCCTTATTATAAGACATGGATCGACCATGAGGGACTAGATGAGTTTTGAAGACAATACTAATCAGTGATACATACACATACCAACACGACTGTCGAGGAAAAGGTCAATATGTCAAATACAGAAAGTGATGTGCAGAAGCTTGTAGAAGACTTGGGAGTGAATCCTAAAGATTCTAAAAAATGGCACATTCTTGGAGTAGCATATCTATCATTGAATGAGGCAGACAAGGCAGAAGATGCATTCAAACAGTGTCTCAAACTAGATAAGAACAATGGATTTGCTCATGGAGATTTAGGAGGGTTGTACATCCTCAGAGGTAAAAACAAGAAAGCCATCAAACACCTAGAGAAGTCAGTAAGACTCGAACCATCAAAATTCGAATACTGGTCAGCATTGGGCGTAGCGTATTTTCAAAAGGGAAAATATGATGATGCAGTTGAAGCATTTCATCACAGTCTCTCAATCAATCCAATACATTATGATGCAGTCGTTTCTTTGGGGATGACGTACAGCAAGATGCAGCTATGGGAGAAAGCCCTTGAAACGCTTACGCAGGCTGAGAAGTTGATGCCAAACAACTACCATGCACTAAAAGCTATTGCAAAGTCGTTACGAAACCTCAACAGAACTGCGGAGCTTGAGCAATTATACATTAGAATGCATTCACTATTCCCAAAGGATCCAGCTTTTGCTATGTATCTGGGAAAGATAGAATTCGAGAGAGGAAAAACGGAGCAAGGTCTCCAGTACTACAGGAAAGCAGTGGAGATCGACCCTGAAGCTCTAATTGGATGGAAAGTTCTATCAGAAGCGTTAGAGAAGGTTGGGAGAAGAGAAGAAGCTCAAGATGCACATTCAAAATACAAGGAGATCGAGGACCGACTGAAACGTGAGAATGCACGCCTAATTGGTTAAGCTTCAAAACACCAGCAATAGTACATATGCTTGTACAAAAGTCCAATATAGCGTTGAACCTATCCCTAATATGGCAAGAATACAACATATTTTCGATTGTGATGAAATGGAGAACTATTTTTCTCACAACACTCCTTGTAATTTCAGTCGCATCATCAAATCCCTGGCCCATATATTCGCAGAATAATCAAGCAATTTCAGATGTCAATGTCCTGATGTTCATCGCAGAGAATTTTGGATGGAACTACTATGATGCACGAGATATATTCGAATCGTGGGGTGTTAATGTCACAACTGTAGCTTATTCTTTAGACCATAATATCACATCATGCTCAAAACCTGACACAGGTGAAAATGAAACGATCATAGTTGAATACACACATCAGGAGATGACGCCAGAAATGGTTAGTGAGTTTGACTGTCTATTTGTTTCATCAGGAATCCAATGGCAGACACTGAGAACAGAAAGCGCAGCATTGACATTCATTGCAGATGCATACAATATGGGATTAATTGTCGCATCAGTGTGCACTGGTACTAGAGTCGTTGCTGAATCAGATGGCATTGTAAATGGGAGTAAAGTTGTGTCGTATTTTCTAAGTAGTG
Organism: Candidatus Thorarchaeota archaeon; assembly: GCA_016840965.1. The sequence goes on from JAEORI010000238.1 coordinate 19,079, forward strand.
CCTATATGAGGGAAGCTGGGGCTATTCCAATAGAGGGAATGGAAGCAGTAGCGGATGGGCGTATAATTACTGGTGGTC
>JAEORI010000239.1 GCA_016840965.1 Candidatus Thorarchaeota archaeon
AATGCTGAAAGTATTAGCTGTACATCTTCCATATTTCAACCACCTAACTCGAAAACCTCTTGAGATCCGTATTTTGCATACACAATCGGTTTCACATGGCTCAATTCATTTTGTTTTAATCTTCCGGAATCCAGTACAGATTCATATTATTATATAAGTAGTCTGAACTTTAGACTAATCTCAATCTAATCTTTGTAGGATGGGGCTTTTTGCAGCACTATATCTAGATTACTAAGTTCGTGTTAGAAAAAAGGGTGATGGAGACCGTGCTGCGGTCTCCTCTCAAAGAATTACTGATCTTCCAATAGAAGTCCAGGTAACAAAATCAGGAATCCTGGAAGACTCCAGCCAACAAGTAACATGAGAATACCGACAACAGTAAATCCAGTCCTGTGAGCCATAGGGTCTTTTCGCCACATCCATATGATAAAGAAAAATATGAGTTGGACAACTCCTATAGCCATTAACGCCAACGGGATAGCTCCTGCGTATTCAGTGATGAACGCTAATATAGTTGGGTCCGTGATGAAGGTTGCTGGATCGATAAATGTAAAGGCTAAAAATGCCAAGACTCCACCTATCAAAAAGGCCAATGTGGTAAGTATGATGAAGATCACTGCAAACCACAATATTCTCTGTGCAGTTTCAGTTTTCATATTTTTTCTCCTCTAGTGGGTTACCTAATGTAACCAGCCCACTATGCTCCCGCAAGCACCATCATAAGTGTTTCTACACGATTCATTTATTCTCTAATCATTCAAGAATTTGGAAAGGCAATCTAGAAATATCTCATGGGATTTCCATAACTTGATAATGAGCTGAAAACTCATCAAATCTTGATAGGAGTTGTCTGGCTTTAGGTGGCACAACAGCGACCTCATAGTTTTCCCCTGCAAATGCCCGTACTGCATCCAGATTGTCAAACCACATTATCGTCACAAACTCTACGCTATTATCTACATCTCGTCTGAGAAGGTGGATCCCACGATATCCTTGAATCATACGATTTGTAATGTTTGTGAATATCTCTGTTCGTAGTAATTTTTCATAGGCATCTGCTTTCTCTTGATTTGTCCAGCCATGCCATATTCGACTAATCATTCTCAATCCTCTCGTACCTTACATTATCGAAGTTTGCTTGTCGCTAGGAGCTCCAAACTAATTCATTGTTATTACTACTTTCCCTTGAGCATGTCCTTCTTCAAAATAATGGAAGGCTTCAACAATCTCACTCAACGGATAACTTCTGTCTATAACTGGTACTACTTTACGAGCTTCAAAAAGCTGTATCAGAAATTCATAGTCTTCTTTGTTCGGATTCCCGAAACCAACACGCATTTTCTTATTTCCCCTCAATGTGATTAGCGGTCCTAGTAGCATAGTTTGGATATATTGAGACATAGTACCTCCAATGCAGACATAGATTCCTTTGGGACTTAATGCACGTTTGAACTCTCTGAGAGAATGATGTGCCGCAAGATCAAGAATCAAGTCATAACGTTCACTTTTTTCAGTAAATTTCTCCTTCGTGTAATCAATGACGTAGTCTGCACCAATGGATTGCACCATATCCAATTTCTTTGTGCTGCACACACCAGTTACTTCTGCTCCATAATACTTTGCAATTTGCACTGCAAATGTACCAACACCTCCAGACGCACCATTGATCAGAACCTTTTGACCGTCCTGAATCTGCCCTTTATCTCGAAGTCCCTGTAGAGCAGGTATCGCTGCCATTGGTATTGCCGCCGCTTCTTCAAATGAAATAGAGGCTGGTTTATGTGCTAAGTATTTTTCACTAAAACACCCGTATTCAGCAAAAGCACCAAAAACACTTACACCGAATACCTCATCTCCCGGCTGAAACTGCTTGATGTTTTTACCAACTGCTTCGACCTCCCCTGCAATGTCATCTCCTAGTATCTTGTGCTTTGGTTTTCGAAGACCATTCATTATACGGAGGATGAATGACTCTCCCCTCATTACCTTCAAGTCACCAGCATTTAGGGATGCAGCATGAACTTTCACCAATACTTCATCATCTTTTGGAATTGGTGTGTCTATCTCTTGGAGTTTGAGAACATCTGGCGGACCGTATCTTGTCCAAATTATCGCTTTCATTTAACTCTCCTTCCTATCATGCTAAGATACTGTAACTATGTGTTATAGTTTTTATATTATGCCATAGTTATTACAACATTCCCAATTTTTTCGCCAGTTTCGACATACCTGTGTGCTTCAGCTGTCTGTTCCAAGGGATAGCATCTATCAATTACTGATTTTATCTTTCCAGCTTCTATAAGTTCTCTCAGGAAAATTAGATCTTCAGTGCTATCAGTTGCTGTTCCGCGTATCACCTTCTTATTGCTTCTTCTTGAAGTCCATCGTCCTCGAATGCTTTGGCTCAACTTGGGATATGTCAGAAGATAGATTCCATTTTCCTTTAGCGATTTTATGCAACCCGAATACGATGACTTACCGACCACGTCAAAAATAACATCGTAGGCTTTGTCACTCTTGGTGAAATCTTCCTGAGTATAGTCAATAACATGGTCAGCACCAATAGATTGCAGTACGTCCAACTTTTTCGTACTATCCACAGCTGTTACCTCTGCCCCAAAGAACTTCGCAAGCTGTATCGCATAAGGACCTACAGTTCCACCTGCACCATTGATTAGAACCTCTTGTCCGGGCTGGATGTTTCCTTTTCTTAGAAGTGACAATGCTTCAAGTCCGCCAACAGGGATCGCAGTAGCTTCGTAAAAGGTCATATTGGCGGGCATTAGTGCAATTGCCCCTGCCTCAGGTTTTTCAGGCAAACATGTGTACTCAGCGTAAGTACCTGTACCCATAAAACCAGTTGCTGCGAAGACCTGATCCCCTCTCTTGAATTTAGTTACATCCTTGCCAACTTCTTCAATTTCCCCAGCCAACTCCATACCTAGTATCGCTATTCTCGTTGGCTTTCTGAAACCAAAATACATTTGTAAGATGAGTCGTGTTGTCAGAGGATAATCGAGTCTTCTCATCTCGCAATCTCCTACAGTAACTGTAGTGGCATGTATTTTGATGAGAAGCTCATTGTCCTTGGGCTGAGGTTTTTCCACTTCTTGGAGCTGTAACACTTCTGGTGGTCCGAACTTTGTCCAGACAACCGCTTTCATGATTATTCTCCTTAGTTTTGTTACATTGTAATTACGACTTTTCCGCGGGCAAGTCCTTTCTCAAGATAACGAAGAGCTTCAGGCACCTCACTCAAAGGATACACTTTATCGATTACTGGCACGACTTTACCAGTTTCAAAAAGTTCTGCAAGGAACTCATAATCTTCCATTGGGTCTCTTTCTATGGGATTGATACTATAGCTCTTACTCCCGATCCTTGAAACCAATGGACCAAGAACTAATGCTTGAAAGATAGCTGACCTGGATCCTCCGACCATGATGTACATCCCGTTGGGATTCAATGCTCGTCTGTAAGAGAGTAATGAACGACATGCTACAGTATCCAAAATCACATCGTAGCGCTCCCCAGTTTTTGTATAATTTGTTTCCTCGTAATTTAACACATAATCTGCGCCTATTGATTTCATCATTTCAAGTTTTATAGCGCTATCAACACCAGTAACTTCTGCTCCATAGTGTTTCGCAATCTGAATCCCAAACGATCCCATTCCGCCCCCAGCACCATTAATCAGCACGCTTTGTCCAGGTTGAATCTCTCTTTTCCCTCGTAGACTCTGCAGAGCAATGATGCCTGATTCAGGATAGGTAGCTGCCTGCTCGAAAGTCATGCTCGCTGGTTTCGGAGCCAGCACCTTTTCGAGCGCACATACATATTCGGCAAAGGCACCATATCCATTTGGGTACAACAGGTCACCGTGAACCTCGTCACCTGGTTGAAATTTCGTTACATTACTTCCAACCATTTCAACTATTCCCGCTATGTCAGTACCGAGAATCTTGTGTTTTGTCCTAAGAGGACCTCCGATGCGGGATGCCCACGAACCTCTCATAGCTTCGAAGTCGGATGCATTTAGAGAAGCTGCTTTGACTTTCACTAGAACCTGAT
>JAEORI010000029.1 GCA_016840965.1 Candidatus Thorarchaeota archaeon
CCTCTGAGGATGGCTGCTATTTTTTCTGAAAGGCGATTTCTGCTACGTTTATCAAAGGGAATTGGAAGTAGACTATTATCTGTAAGAACGAGTGTGACCGCTTTTTGATTCAGTCTTATGATGGGTTGCGAAAGAATGAGTCGACCCGGTTTGAAATATGGCATCTTGTCCCGCATAGTACGAATGGTCTCTGCTAGTTTGCGGTGCTCAGTAATCTCCACACTCGCCGTCTTCACCACATCTTCCAGATATCTTCGTCTCTTGTCATACTTGTCGGCAAAGTCGTCTTTTAGAACCTCAATGGTTTTTGCTCTGGATGAGAGTTTCTGTTTGAGTATTTGTTTTATTGTCCAATTGGTAGCAGCTCCATATTTCTGAAGCTCATCTTCAAGAACAAGCTGCTTGTCTCTTGTGAGGGTGACACTCAGCAGTTTTAATATTTCAACATCCTGCATGGACAACACTGTTATTGGAAAATTCAACTGACCTAATCAATCTAACCTAGAGCCGTTGTGCAATAAACTGGGCTTCTCCAATAATTCTAATTATCTCCTTTGGAAGTATGTCGTAAGCGCCGTGTTCCACGAGAATCTCTTCATAGAATCCAGGCTCACTCTCACTGAGTTGGTCCATAAAAGCTCCATCTACTAGACTCGAGAATTCCTTGAGAGTTATCAGTGTTCTACCCAGAGAACAGGCTGCCTGCCGCATCTCAAGGACAGCTAGCTCATAATCACCGTTGTAAGTCAATCCTAAAGATCCATGGTACTCTCTCTGAGCTTGTGACAATAGACTTGTAGCGAGTAATGCCTGCTCATCAACTGTTACATTGTTTATTCTTGACTCAGCAATATCCAACCACTGGCGTAGATCATTGAGTACTGCCAATAGTTTCGGCTCATTCATACCCTTTAGTTTGAAGGCTCTCAAAAACAGAGAATATGTCATTGGATCGAGCATTCTCACTTCAGTCAAGACTTCCGCTGGTTTGAGTATCAAGAAATTATTATTCACCATAAGGATCATACGACCTAGATTGAATATGCCTTCACGCATCTCGAAGATTGCACTTGGACCTTCATCTTCTTCAGCAAATCTCTTAGCTCTTTGCAAATACTCCATAGCTTCAGTCTTGATTAGCGAAATGGACTCTTCCGACCATATATAATTCACAGTTTTCTTCTGCCAGTCACTTACCAGACCTTTGGTGTCGTGCATTACCTGGGAATTTTTCAAACGATTGATGACTGCTGAGATTGTAGTAACATCTTTCGTTACTCCATCAAATACATTCTCAACCTCCTTTATAGTCATGAAAATCATATCCACAAGCACCTCTTTATGAGAGGACATTAGTCTCACCGGAGCCTCATCACCACTCCAAACAATACATATGTCCAAATCTGAGTTTGCTGTGGCAGTCCCCTTTACATACGAGCCATACACAAAGATACCCTTAACATGCTCATGGTTCTTCCATTCATTCACTGTGTCCTTTAGTGCATCTGTAAAACGCTTACGAACGTCGGTCATATTCTCCTTCGGCTCCACTGTTCTCTAGCAAGTACTACCAACACCTCTCAAAGTGGCGGATGTCAATAAAGCTATCTGATACGAGTTCCAACACTAATTAATAGTCGATTTACGAATGTGTTGCTATGCCCCGATTAGATGGTAGAGCTAACGACGAGCTCAGACCAGTGGAATTTGCACGTAATTTCCTCAAACATCCAGAAGGATCTGTTCTGATTGCGACCGGAGAGACCAAGGTGATTTGCACTGCAACTGTTGAAGAAGGTGTTCCTGGCTGGCTCAATGGTAAAGGGCAGGGTTGGGTAACTGCTGAGTATGGCATGCTACCACGGTCCACGGATGATCGAATGAACCGGTACAAACTCAGTGGACGAACCCAAGAAATTCAACGACTGATTGGAAGGTCGCTCAGGACCGCAGTGGATATGACACGAATGGGTGAAAACACAATTCGGATTGACTGTGATGTCATACAGGCTGATGGTGGAACACGTACCGCATCCATTACAGGTGCATATGTTGCACTCTGCGACGCAGTTCAATACATGATTGATATGGACATGATCTCTGAAAGTCCAGTCATTGGGAATGTAGCTGCAGTAAGTGTTGGGATAATCAACAAGGAAACCCTTCTTGATCTCTGTTATATTGAGGACTCTCAAGCAGATGTTGACATGAATATTGTCATGCGTGGAATTGATTTTGTTGAGATTCAAGGAACTGCTGAGGGTGCAACCTTTAGTCGTGATGCAATGAATAAGATGTTGGACCATGCGACAAAGGGGATCTCAGAAATCATTGAAATTCAAAATAAGGCGTTGTCAGTGAGATAGAGCTCAAAAACATCGCCTCTGACCAAAGCTTTATACGTAAGTTCTGAGAAATTAA
>JAEORI010000240.1 GCA_016840965.1 Candidatus Thorarchaeota archaeon
AGACCTTCTTCTCACTGAACACACCCTCTTCAATGAGCTAACAGAGAGATTTGGAGAAGTCATGATTTTTGAAGGCCCGGCCAAACTACGACGCGTGATTCGTGAATTCATTGCTCCAGCAATTGAGGTAGGAGTGAACAGCTTGTATCTCCCAGATGGGTCAAAAGAGAGCATAGTGATGCTTCGTGGAGAAGATCGGGAGAAGATCAAATATTCAATCGATGAGCTCAGAGCTATTGTATCAGCCATCATGAACGAGTCTGTCCTGTTCGAATTTCAGAAAGATCGATTAAAGTCAGATAAGGATGAAAAGATTCCTGATGAGTTTGACCAACGGATGGAGGAAATGAGCCACCGAAGAACTAAAGCCCGATGATTTAGACTCGATTGATAGGGTGGTTCTTCATTATCTCCCGCATCACCACGGTTGCGTAGGAGCCTTTCCGTAGGGAGAATCGCACTAATAAGCCCTCATTAGAACATGAGGTTTCTAAATCTGGCAATCTTATAGATGCAAGGTGCAACCCTCCAGGTGAGTCTAACGATTTCATCTCAGCATTTCTAAAGTCTGAGAACTGAATATTCTCATCCCTCAGTATTTGTTTGAGTTGTTCAGATTGTATAGAAGATGGTACTCTCGTTGAATATCCAGGAATTGGTAATGCGAGTCCATATTCTCCCGTCTCAACTTGCTGTTGTCTTTTCTCATAAGTTGACTCTGTAACGTAAAGCCACGCGTCGCGGCCTGAATGTGTTTCATCAAGTTTGATAAGAAAATCTCCAACTTCGGGAGAGGATATAGACATTCCAGATTTACAACGCTCGCTGAGCAGGTGATTGAATAGGTATGACTGAAATGAATGTACCTGTAATGTTAATACTCTAGGAGGGATTTTTAAAATGGCTCTCCGAAAATCCTCGGGATTCTTCATGAGCTCTTTCATCAGAGTCTTCTCATACCCCATGTCTTCTGGGAGAGATTCAATCATTTTCTCGTTGGGAACAAGCCTGTCCGACAATTCTAACCGGACACCAGTCAATTCTTCGGACTCATAATCACTAGTGGTCGTGAGCATGATACGAATTGCGCCTTCAAAATCTCGTTGTATTAACGCCTTTCCGACAAGATGCGTGTTTGGTCTTGTAAGACCAAATCTTTGCACTCCAAAGTAATTCAGCAAGGGTCTCTCACGAAGTTGGTTCACTACTGAAAGAGCAGTATCGCAATCTGAATTAATATCTCTGAGTACAATCGTAAACCTGTTACCCCAGAGATCACCAATTTGCACAGGTTGTCTGGTAAAACGAATATCTCGTATGTTAATTCGGGTGAGTTCCATTGGAGCGACTAGCTCTACAGCTCTGGCAGGAATACTCATAGATTGGACAGTGAGTGCACGCTTGTCTTTGAGACCTGCATAGGTGACACTATTTCTAGAGAGTTGGAGAGATGCGGCTAAGATATTGGCAACATCCATTGTTGAGAGACCCATTTTCTGAAGTGTGAATGTGGCGAATCTATCAGACTTCCCCTTAGCTGCTGGTGGTATTACTTTCGACTCAGACCACTTCTGTACGCTGAGAATTGTTCGATCAGGCGAAATCTCTTCTACGATAAAATCCTCATACTGTTTCTTCAGTTTTCCTCCTATTCCGGAGAAATCTGTTGAATAGAGTTCCATCCCCAATGTTTTTTCAAGAGGATGGGCTTCAATCATGATACTCACTCTATAGCAGCTTAAGTTCGCCAGTCACCTCATCAATAATCTCTGCTTTAGCTGGACCAATGCCAAGAACAGTGATTGTGCCAGGAGGGAGTTCAGTCATCCCAGCATCTCGAATTAGAGCATGATGCAGACTATGACTTATAGCCTGGCGTCTTAATTCAAGAAGCTCTTCCTCAGAACCTACTTTGACTGCGACCTTTTTCTGACCTTCGCGTAACCATGCTTTCCAGATGTCCTGTTGGTGGATTCGTGCCTGTTCTGCCGATGACACTGAACCATGAGCGACTTGAACTGCAATTTTACCTCTGCTCATACCAAGATCCGTGCGTACGGCAATGACCTGTTTGTACTTGAAAGATCTTTCAGTCAAAGGAAGCACCTCCCTGATTACTTAGACTGATTGGTTAATCCAATGGGAGAGTTAAAAATATGGCTAATGATGGCTATGAGAATTCGAAATGTTGGATGTCGTTCCAATGGCCCTTTGTTATTGAAGTTGAATTCATATGGACTTAAAATACACTGACATGACAATATTCTGATTCGAATGCTTGTTCACAGAGCTTACAGGTATGAACTTGATCCGAATAACTCACAAAAATCAACTCTTTTTCGGCATGCTGGAGTATCTCGTTTTACATACAATTGGGGTCTTGAGCAACGAATAACTCTTTTCAAAATGAATCAAGGATCTGCAAGGTTTACAGATGCTATGAAACAACATAAGCTTCTGACAAGCCTGAAGAAGACGCAGTTCCCATGGATGTATGAATGTTCAAAATGCGTTCCGCAAGAAGCTTTGAGGGACTTACAAAAAGCTTTCGCCAATTTCTATCGAGGAAAGAAGACAGGAGAAACGATTGGATTTCCAAAGTTCAAGAAGAAGGGAGTAAAAGACAGTTTTAGGCTGAATGGAGCAATAAGGTTCGAAGGACAAAGAATTCAACTTCCACGAATAGGAAAGGTTTGGATTAAAGAGAAGAGAGATAGATATCATAATGGGAAAATACTCTCCGTCACGGTGAGGAGGAGGGCTGACCGATGGTTTGTATCTGTCACTGTGGAAGAGCATATTCCTGATCCAAAACCCATCAAAGGACCAGCAGTAGGAGTAGACCTTGGAATCAAAACCTTAGCAACCCTCTCTGATGGCACATTCTTCTCCAATCCGCGAGCATTAGGAAAACGATTGAATAAGGTAAGAAAGCTGTCAAAGATTCTTTCAAAAAAACAGAGTGAGAGTAAAAACTATGAAAAAGCCAAGCTACGACTAGCTAAAATATACCTGAAGATATTCAATATCAGGCAAGACACACTCCATAAGTTAACGTCCTATCTTGCCAAGAACCACAGTATGATAGTGATTGAAGACTTGAATGTGTCAGGTATGATGAGAAACAGAAAATTAGCCAGAGCTATAGCAGATGTAGGTATGTTTGAGTTCAGAAGACAATTGCAATACAAGTGTCGCTGGTATGGATCTCAACTTATTATTGTATCGAGATCATATCCCTCTTCAAAAATATGTTCATACTGCGGGAGCAAGAAAGAAGAAATATCTCTATCACAAAGAGATTATATTTGCGAAATTTGTGGTTTGAAGATTGACAGAGACATCAATGCTGCACGTAATCTAGTCGCCGTTAGTTTACCGGAGACTCAAAATGCCTGTAGAGAGGATGTAAGACTTCCATTTACTCTTTTAAGATTAAATGAGAAACAGACCTCTATGAAGCAGGAACCGAACCTCAATCAAGGATTTTGATATCTAAGATTGTCTAAGTTTCGGAAAACGGTTAAAAACGTGCTCAAAGCTCCTTTTGCTAGGGACTATTCATGAAGTATGATGCTATCATTATTGGTGCAGGACCCGCGGGACTCCTGGCAGCCACAATGATAGCAGAAGCTGGATACAAAGTGCTGGTATCAGAAGAGCACAAGAAGGTGGGGGAACCTGATCATTGTGCAGGCTTATTGAGCGCGTCAGGATTAAGTGCGCTAAATCTTAAACTCTCAAGTGATGTCATTCAGAACACTGTTTCAGGCGCACGTATTAATGCCCCATCTGGTCATTCGCTATTTGTTGAAAGAGGGCGCCGTGAGGCTTTTGTCATCGACCGGCGAAGATTTGATGCATGGCTAGCAGAGAGAGCTTCAGATAAGGGTGCTAACATACTTACTAGCAGCAAGGTAAAGAGGATAATCCGCTCAAAATTAGGGATAAAGTCCATCATAACATCTGGCCAAGACTTTGAGGCCAAGGTAGTCATAATTGCAGAAGGTGCTCGTTCAGTTCTAGCGAGGGATGCTGGATTTCCTATTATGTCGAAACATAGCAAGCTTCCAGCCTATCAATATGAACTCAAAGACGTTGAAATTGAGGAAGACCTGGTTGAGATGTTCTATGGTCGTCAGCTCGCACCTGGATTCTTTTCTTGGATTATTCCAATTGGAGAAGGAAAAGTAAGGGTTGGTTTAGCCTCAAAGAATAGAACAAAGGCAAGACTTGATTCAGCTCTACTTCATCACCCGATTATTAGTGATCGGTTAAAAAATGCAAAAACCGTTCGAGGATTAGGCGGCGTTGTATTGGTTGGTAAACCATTGTCTACATTATCAGTCGATGGTATAGTCATTGTTGGAGATACAGCTGGTATGGTAAAAGCAACGACAGGCGGCGGAGTAATCATCGGAGGATTGACTGCAAAGTTGGCAGGGGAATCAGTCATAGATGCACTTCAAAAAGAGGATGTGTCACGAAAGCAACTCTCAAGATACGATAAACAATTCAAGGCAATGTATTACCAAGAGCTTCAAACCATGTATTTAGCTCAAAAGGCAATCACATCACTCACAAACAAAGGACTTGACTCTGTAGTTCAAGATGCTCAAAAGATGGGACTTCTCGATATTGTACGAAAAGATGGAGATATGGATCTTCAGGCAAAAGTGATTCGTAAACTCGTTTCTAATCCACGAACTTTCCTGCTCGGTTTAAAGGCTGTAAGGTACATCAACCCATTCCTCTAGCTTTATGAACCGAGGCAAACAAAGATTGTAGGAGGTCTAGACACATGCCAGCAACTGTCCAAAGCAAAGTATTGGATATTGTACTCAACATGCTTGAGCAATATACAATCTGTGATAGGTGTCTAGGCCGACAGTTTGCGTGGTTGAGTACTGGCACATCAAATACAGACAGGGGACACTCACTAAAACTGACTCTGTCAATGATGGCTGATGATGAGTTAAAATCAGGAAATCCGGAATATGGCCAGAAGGTTCTTGCTCTGTTAGCGGGTCACGGTCATTTTGAACCTGCACAAACAATTGCAGATAAAAACATGATTGCGTATGACAAGAGCGAGGAGTGCCATCTCTGTTATGATGGGAGAAAGTCCGTCTTCGATAGGATTAGTGAGATATCGCAACAAGCTATCAATTTAGTCAAGGATATCGAATTTGATAATTTTCTTGTTGGAACTATTCCAAATCCTCAGCTTGATGAGAGGCAAGACGATCTTCGAGCAAAGTACTCACTTCTTCATGCTGAAGCTCTCAAATCAGATTTCAGCAGAGAACTTGGAAAATGTCTTCATGAAATTCTAAAGAAGGAAGTAGAGTTCGAGCGACCACATTTGGTATTCATCTATAACATGGTCAATGATAAAGTGCGACTGCAGGTAAATCCAGTATTCATTTTCGGTAGGTATCAAAAGCTGGTCCGGGGAATTCCACAGAGTAGATGGGATTGTAAGGAGTGCAGAGGTAAAGGTTGTAAACAATGTAATGGAACAGGTCGACTCTATCCAGACTCTATCTCAGAGTACATAGGAGATGTAGCACAGAGATTATTGAAAGGTACTAAGTTCAAGTTTCATGCTGCAGGAAGAGAAGATATCGATGTTCTTATGCTTGGAGATGGTAGACCCTTCGTTGTAGAGGTTTCAGAACCAAGAATCCGAACTCCTGATTTGAAATCATTGATGAAGACTATCAATAAAGAATCTAAGAAACGCGTTAGGGTCAAAGATCTAAAGATAACAAATAGAGAACAATCTCAAAAACTGAAAGAGGACTCGTCAACAAACATCAAAGAGTACGTGGCTATTATACAGACTGAAAGCCCTGTAGAAAAATCCGAGCTAAGAAGAGTGGAAGCAGAACTCTCTGGAAATAAGATTGAGCAGCGTACTCCAAATCGTGTTTCACATCGGAGGAGCGATCTTGTGCGAAGAAAGATGGTTCATGAAGTTCGCCTCAAGAAGTTGAAAGATGATAACATCGAGGCTTTCATTAAGGTACAAGGAGGCACATATGTGAAAGAGTTAATCTCCGGAGATGATGGTCGAACAGAGCCATCAATTGCTAGCAAACTCGGAGTTGCATGCGTTTGTAAGAAGCTTGATGTAATTGCAGTTTACAGTGGCAAAGAATAAACAGCACATGTAAGAGACAAATCCAATATAGCTGTTGCGAAATCCTTAAGTGTCGACCCAAGAGGTCATGCTGGAACTCGGGTGCAAATCTGACTGAATCATTGCAGTCCGAGATACAAAAACAAGACAAGTGATGCCGTATGGTAAAGAATAGTCATGGCTACAGATCACGGACCCGTGGCTTGATGAGCAAAAGAGTACGACAAAGAGGGCTTAGCTCACCTAGCAAGGTGCTAGTTGATTATGAGGTTGGTCAGCGTGTAGATGTAGTGATTGATTCTGGTTTTCACAAAGGAATGCCACATAAGAGGTATCACGGCAGAACTGGTGTAGTCACAGGCTTGAGAGGGCGAGCGATCGTTGTAGATGTGGGGATTGGTAAAGCCACAAGGACACTTATAGTAAGACGCGAGCATCTCCAACCTAGCAG
>JAEORI010000241.1 GCA_016840965.1 Candidatus Thorarchaeota archaeon
ACAGAGATTGATGAATCTCTCAAAAGACTTGGCGATTATGAAGATGTAACTGCTGTTGCGATAGTGCCTGTTCTATTTGAAGGAAAAACTGTTGCGATTCTAACTCTAGGGTCACATTCCCACGATGAGATACCTATGACTGATCGACATACTTTGGAAGCAATATCTATCCAGATTGGAGCTTATATGGCTAGAGTGAAAGCACAACAAGCAATCATCCAGTCACAATCTGAAATGATGAGCATGTTCGATTCGTATAAAGACATTTTCTTCATTATTGATAAGTCAGGATTAATTTTGCATGCAAACCACACTGCGAACTCAAGACTAGGTACTGATGATACGTCAATGAATAATAGGCACATTCAAGATTTTTACGAGAAAGAAAATCAGGAGGCGGTCGCGGAGGTATTGCTGAACTCCAAGCAAGGAGAGATAATCAAATTGGATTATCCATTAGTGGTAGCAGATGGCAGTAGGTTACATAATAGTACAAGAATCGTGAATGGTAAGTATTCTGGAAAAGATGTGCTTTTTGTGGTCAGCCGTGATAGTGAATTGTGATTTTTCAAGTGAGGATGAAATTACCCAAAATTCATATATGGATTAGCGAAATTATCAAAATGGGAGCAAGGCTTAGGTTCGCTAAGTAGCTGAAAGAATCAACAGGTGCAAGTAAATGGGAGATGAAAATGGTTTTCTGAAGGGTCCAATAACACGATTATTTGAAAAAGTGGCAAAATGGATAGGCCTATCCACCAACGCGGGACCAGTACTAGCAGCTCTCTTCATGGAAAGCTATGAAACTGGTAATCGCATGAGCTCTGACGACATATGTAGAGCCACCGGATATTCACGAGCAAATGCAGGATTGATAATCTCGCAACTTGAAGCTCTCAGGATAATTGAAGGAAGAAGAGATTACGATCAGACTGGTCGAGGCAGAAAACGGGTACTTTATGCGATTGATGGTAGCTTTGGGGATATCTTCAATCTTGGAGTCATGAGCCTCCTAGACCGGCTTGGGGCAATGATGAAGGATATACACTCTATCAATGATTTGAGAAGTGGTCGAGAAGATAGTTTGACTTCAATGCTCAATGACATCAGAAAAGTATTGCAAGATAGAATCGACTCGCTTGAAATTGTTTCTTCTGCAGAATTAACTCACTAGTTGTGATAAATATCATTCTTGGTCTAGCATCATCACTCTAACCAAGGACCTACTTAGTGTCAAAACATGACTATAGGGCTGCAGGAAGGCTCACTATGAAAACAGCTCCTTTAGAATAGTCACCTGGAACCCGATCTTCAACTTTGATAGTTCCTCCAAAGACTTCAGCCAAAGTTTTAGCCACAGAAAGTCCTAAGCCCCTCCCTTTCGCACCAATCATGAAACGATTGAAAAGATTTGCTTTCTTCTCAGGTTCAATTCCTTGACCGTAGTCAATAACTCTGGCTATCCAAACAGCAGCTTCTTGATTTTCGTCCAATTTCAGTTCTACTTCAATACGTTTTATTTCGAGTGAATATTGGATTGAGTTTCTGAATAGATTTGTGAAAATTCCTTCAATCAATTGATGAGCCTGAACATAGCATTCTCCAAGGTTTCGATTGATGCTGAATTCGATATTATGGTGGTGCTGAGCGGGGATTGCACTCTCATACGAGTTTCTAATGCACTGGACTAAATCAAGAGCTTCAAGGTTCTGGAAATCAATTTCCTCAGACATCCCTATTTGTCTCACATTGCGAATAAGCTCATCTGCCCTTTGTAACTCAATCTGAGCATCTCTTAAGACTTGTTCCCTGAAACTGGAATGAATACCTTCTAACTCAAGTAGTCCCAGCGAAATAAGAACAGCTTGATGATAGTTAGAAACATCATGAACAAGAAGATCCGAATAAACGCGTGCTCTTTGATGAGCAATCTCAGTTTTTCGCACTTCACCAAGATAGAGCATAGCCAACACGCCCGGGCCAAATAAGAGTGCTACTAGCAGCAATAACTCCGCAGAATACCACCCAGCAGTCCAATCAGAGAAATTCGCCTTCAGAATATTGGGTAATATCCATAGGGAGAGGAAACCAGTAAGAAGAACCTCTATTGTGAAACCTCCTCCCAATTTACGCGATAGATAGACGATGAGATATGTGAACTCGAACATAGCCAAGAGATTGACTGCAAGAAGAACAGATCTCCCAAGAGGACTGTCAAGCAAAAAAGGAACTGCTCCTGTGAGACCCGTTTGAATAAATTCTGAGATAGTTACAAGAACAGCCTGAATTGCAACTCCAATAAAAGGCCATAACTCAGGACGGGGTAGATTCGATGGGGGTTTATCCATTGTCCAACTAATTGCCAAATACAATGCGAATAAAGAAACAATACTTCCGGTAATGTATGGAACCAATGATTCACCTGCATATGGTAATGGTAGCTGGGACATCACAACCTGAACAACGTCAATAACTGTCCAAGAAGCAAATAGTAGTATAAGAGGATAGAGATTTCTCAATTCTTTCGTCTTCGCGTGTCCGTATGTCAGGAGTGCCATGACTGCTGATAAAGACGCAGCGCCTAGATGGATGATGGTATATGCTCCTAAGTCAGCATTGTAAAAGCCAGGTATCAGTCCCTCTACAAGTAGGGTCACGATGAACGGAATAATAAATAGGACTGAAAGACCTGATGCGAATATGGTTGCACTTTGTGGTTTCATTCCGACGTCCTGAAGATATGGTACAGTTAGGGACAGATATAGTACAAAAAACGCAACAGAATAGAGAGTTACCCCAAAGGACCAAATCAGGGAGGTGATGAATACTGAGATTATAAGGGGAAATGAAGAAACTAACAATAAGACGCAAAATACGATGAACACAATGGGTTGATATGAAGAGTGGTCATTCGCAGATCGGAATGCAAGATAGCTTGTAGCTCCTAGAAGTATCACACTTATTCCAAAAGCAATGACTGCCAAACTTCGTGTCAGATATTCCGGGATAAGGTATACTAATAGTCCACCGATAAGCCCAAAAATCACCAACAGAATAATTCCTATCGAAGCAGTAATCGAGTAAAGTTTTCGTCGAGATGAATTCTGAAAATGTGCATTTGACCACACTGCAATGAAGAGTAGACAACTGATGAGAGTAAGTTCCAATAAATCGTTGAACAGAAAGGTTGTCGTTCGATTTAATATTGGAGAAACTGGATTATAGAGATTTTCGATGGCAAATCCTGTGTGCGTAATCGTAGCATAGAACAAAGTTGCTTGAATCATTATAAGAAACGGTGTTGGGCGTTCTCTGAATGCAAGCAAAGAGATAGCAATACAAGCTATTGCTGAGAATGCAATGAATGTTTGAAAGGCAATGTCAGTGTGATATGACTGCCATGCAGGCAATCCAAGAAGGAACCACGCAAACGCGGCCACTGATGCAATGCAGCTGTAGTATACCGCCTGTCTTGCAAGACTCTCTTGCCGGATACCAGACATGATCTCCACTCAATGAAGCACCTTCGTTCTTTTTTAGTAAAACCTTTACTATGACAAATAGCCTTGCTACGAAAGGCGGATGACAAACCCAAAAGACATGAATAGGCAAATTTGTGGCTTTTTGACTAGAGAACAGCTCCATAGAGTTGATTCAACCAATAAGAGGAATTGTCCAATTGCCTGATGACCAACCCAGTTCAAGTCACAATGGGAACGCTGAGTTCAATATGGAATCACTCAGCTACAGGGCACTGTTGGATACAATGAATGATGCCTTTGGTGTTATTGACCGTGAGGGTATACTCACCTACGCTAATCAAAGATTCAGTGATCTCATTGATTATCCAATAGATGAGATGATAGGAAAACCAATCATAACATTTCTAGACGATGAGAATTTGTTTCTATTGCAGAACAATGTTCGAAAAAGAGTCAGGGGCCTTTCATCCCAGTATGAACTTGAATGGACAACACGAACTGGGAAAAAGGTTCAGACAATTGTTTCCGGTTCGCCTCTGATTGGTAAAGACGGAACACACCAGGGATCATTTGCAGTTATCACTGATATATCATGGCGAATCAAAGCTGAAAGGAAGTATAAATTACTGGCAGAACAGTCCATCCAAGGTCTAACAATAATTCAGGATGACCGTTATGTGTATGTGAATCCAGCGTTTGCGTTTCTAGTAGGATATACAGTTGATGAGATATTGGCAATGTCACCTGAAGAGTGCTGGGATCTTATCCATCCAGATGATAAGAATTACTTACTTCAGCTTGCTAGTGACAGAAGAGCGGGAATCAAGATACCGATGCCGTATGAATATAGATTCGTAAGAAGAGACCGCTCTATTCGATGGGTTCAGGCATTCTCGGGTGATACTGAGTACGAAGGAGCTTTGGCGCTTCAAGTTATGGTAATTGATGTGACTGAAGCAAAAGTGGCTGAAACTAAATTGCGTTCCTCTCAGGAGATGCTTTTGACTGTTATGAACACAATTCCTCAGTATGTGTTCTGGAAAGATCTGGACTCTGTATATCTTGGCTGCAATGAAAATTTTGCATTAGTTTCAGGTGTAGACACACCTGACAATATCGTAGGAAAGACAGATGACGACCTAGCATGGCGTGATGTAGAAGCTGAGTTGTTCCGTGCACTTGACCAAGAGGTAATCAGGACCGACCAACCTCAGATGAACATCATCGCTCCACAACGACAGGCTGATGACCGAGAAGCATGGGTTGAGATCAATATTGTCCCATTGCATGATGAGCAACGTAATGTTATTGGAGTTCTTGGAACATACCATGACATCACAGAGAAACGTGTTGCTGAGGATAATCTCATAAAATCAGAAACCAAATATCGAAACCTTGCCGAACAATCGGTTCAAGGGATAACCATTCTCACAACTGAAAGCCTTCTCTACTACAATCCAGCTTTCAAGGATTTAGTAGGGTATACTGATGATGAGTTATCTAATATGAGTGCTGGTGATATTTGGGACCTTGTCCATCCTGAAGATAGGACCGAGCTTCGCAAGAGAATGGAAGACAAGATTGCAGGAAGGGCCATACCTCCAAGATACGAGTATAGATTCATTCGAAAGAGTGGAGAGATTCGCTGGGTAGAGAGCTATACGAGTCGAGTTGAATATGGAGGAACATCTGCAGTTCAAACAGTTATTGTGGATATCACCGATAGACGTGATAGTGAACGCGAGCTAAGGGTTGCGAAAGACCGGGCACTTCTTTATCTTGACCTTATGGGACACGATTTAACACAGCAACTCCAAGTCATTCTCAATAGTGCGGCGCTCCTGAGATCAGCAGTTGATGAATCAAACAAGGAATCATTCATGAAGGTGATTGGTGATGCAGTGAGGCGTTGTTCAAGAATAATTGAAGAGGCTAAGGCAACTGAACAACTACTCTCAATTCCGACAAGAGAGAGGAAACTCGATGAAGCTATTGAATTAACCATCAAGGCACTTTCTAAAAGTTCTGAGTTAATATCCTTTGAAACATCTATTTCCTCTCATGATGCGATAATAGAGGCTGATGATTTCCTTGAGTTACTTCTTTCAAATATACTCATGAATGCCATTGAGCATAACCCCAATGAAGAAAAGAAAGTCTGGGTAGAACTCAAAGAAAGTGAAATAGAGTATATGGTATCTATCGCAGACAATGGTAAAGGAATCACAGATGCGGTTAAAGTCAGTCTCTTCGATACATCAAGAAGGTTTGGAGGCCTTGGCCTTCATACTGCGCATTACATCGTTGAGAAATACAATGGTCGAATTGAGGTGCATAACCGAGTAGCAGGTGACAGCACTCAGGGTGCGGAGTTTAGGATTTGGATTCCCAAGCCTCAGAACGCTATTGAAAGGTGATTATTATTCAACTACGAGGATATCAGAATCACTCTTTGCCCCTAAGCCAATCTCAACAGCATGTCTGATCTGTGGAATTTTCCATACATCCATATTCAACTTATTATTCGTACTGCAGCATTGAATGATCTTGACACCTTCGACGTCTACTGAGACCATATCACCGCTCGCTAAGATAACTCCAGGTGTAGAACAGGTGCCGGAAGATGGACCACCAGTCACAAAGCAAGTGCGCGCATCCATGACAATCAAATCTGGGGTGAAATACGATGCAAGGTCTGCAATCTTAGGTTGTAGATTTCTAGCATGCATCCTTATGCGTTGGTTGTGTTTTATCCAACCCACGAAGAGCTTCATGCTCCCTGTATACCCGCCCAAGAAGTGGGTTTTCAGACAGGGTGCAAGTACCAATTTTTGAATATCTAGCAATGGTTTCCCAATTGAGCCCCCTTTGAGATATCTCCCTCGTGGAAACTTGACCTTCACCCATTCACTTTCATCAAGGAAAATAAGATCCGCATTCAACTCATCAGCAACGAGGTCAAGTCCAACTTTATGTGCAACATCACGGGTGGAAACCCGCATAGTGGAACTTTCAATGATCTCAATCTTCGAGGCGCCTGCTTCTAGGATGAGCTCACCAAGTGCCTTGATAAATGCAGGGTCACTTGATGCAGGGTATGGGTCAGCAGTATTGAGGTTAGGTTTTATCGTCACCTTGTCACCAGACTCAATTACCTTATCTAGTCCTCCAATGAGATTAACAGCTTGTCTGATTGAAGTTTTCAAATCTGCTTCAGCAACTACCTTGCTGACCAAGAAACGACCATTGTTCATGAACGGAGTCGACATTGCAGTGAAGTAGTGGTTTCTGGTCTGAAATAGGTTGTTATGTGTTTGAAAAAAAAACAAAGGATACGCCGTTTTCCTAAAATCGGAGGACCGATTTTGCTCCTTGTGCGTGACTCCTATAAAGACTTGAAAGAAACACAAGCATTTAGTTCTTCGATCGTTTGGGAATTAAAAATCCAACTCGATCTCTGTACTCGAGGTAGGGAGCTCCATACCTGATGATAAGATCCTTTTCTTCGGCTGCACACATGATATAGAAAATAGGAATCCATAGTAAGGAATAGAGAGCTAGAAAGGGTGAATTGAGGAAGAGAGCTATTGGGAACCACATTACTGCCTCACCGATCGCCTGAGGATGGCGAACAGTTTCATAGATTCCACCATAGAGAGTGTGTTCCTTTTTTGGTTCGAGGGTCTCACGTCCAGCGTCTTTCATTCCAATTACCATGAGATAGAGACTTGGAATCAGAATTATGAAACCAATGAGAATTGAGACCATCCAATCCCACGGAAAGACTAGAAGGAGTCCAAGAGGAAGAGGGTAGAAATAGTAAATCACATAGTTGATGACTGTTATTCCTTCAAAACCACCAGCAATAAGACGATAAGTCTTGCATTTCGGATATGCTATCTCGCCTATTCTCTTCTCAAGTTGCGCAGGACTCACACTCTTGATATAGAAGTATAAGAAAAGAATCGTCGAAATAACTAACACTATGATGTTTATCCATTCTATCACTATAACCATCACGCGAGAAATAATAGATACATCATAGCGCAGCTGTGCACCAATATAAGCTTTGACAGATACAGGTACATTTAGTCAACTTAATATTCTCTGTACTATAGTTAATAACATGTTTCTTGAACTTGAGAAGAAGATGATTGAGATAGT
>JAEORI010000242.1 GCA_016840965.1 Candidatus Thorarchaeota archaeon
CTTGGATGGATTCTAGATGAATACCAAAAAGGCAACAAGTTTGTACTCTATACAGGAAGAGGTCCAAGCGGTATCACGCATATTGGTCATTTGGTACCATGGATGTTTACAAAATGGATGCAAGAAAAGTTTGACACACGACTCTACTTCCAAATGACAAACGATGAGAAATACTTCTTCGAACCTCATCTCAGTCTAGACGATGTCCGTAAATTTACCTATGATAATACTCTCGACCTTTTGGCACTTGGCTTTGAACCAGAGAACACCTACATCATTCAAGACATTGAACACATCGATCTTCTTTATGAGATTGCTGTCGAGGTAGCTAGAAAAGTCACCTTTTCAACGGTAAAAGCTGTCTTTGGTTTTGATAATAGCACAAACATTGGATCGACCTGGCATCCAGCAATCCAAGCCGTGCCAGCATTCTTGCATTCTTGGATCTATGGAAAGAACACTCCCTGCATCATTCCCTGCGCTATTGATCAAGATCCATTCTGGAGAGTGACCCGCGATGTTGCGGAACGGCTAGGATACTACAAACCTGCAAGTATTCAATGTTCATTCGTACCCGGACTAAAAGAAGGAGGGAAGATGTCTTCATCTGATCCAATGTCAGCTGTCTTTACGACTGACACTCCAAAGATGGCAAAGAAGAAAGTCATGGCTGCATTCACAGGCGGTCGGGCTACTGTGGAGGAACAGAGAAAACTAGGTGCAAATCCAGACATCTGCAGTGTATTCAAGTACTACAATTTTATCTTCATGCCAAACGATACTGATTTGGCTGATATAGAGAAGAAATGTCGTGGTGGAGACATTCTCTGTGGTGAATGTAAGCAAATTCTAGCTCCTATGATGATGGAGTTTCTGGAGAAACATCAAGCAGCCAGAGATGATGTTACAGACCGCGTTCATGAATTCTCAGCAGATCGACTTCGTGAAGATATCCATAGGTAAAACAACATTCAACATGCAAGAATAGAACTCTTAATTATGAAGATATTCATCAGCTGAATCAGAGGTGGGACTGAAGTGGCTCTTTCAAATGTAATAACCGAGTATATTCAAGATTGCGAGCCTTACTGGTTAGCAGTAAGGATAGGGATTTTTGGTGTGATTATTACCATTATTGCTGATTTTATCTATGAATCTCTTTTGATATTTTATATTGATAGTACGTACATCAGCGTGCAACAGCTAGCGTATCTACTATCAATTCCAAATGGATTGCATTTCATCGGAGGGATTATGGGTTCTGTGGGGTTTGTGGGAGTTTTCTCAATGAAAAGAAGTTTGCTTGGTCTTGTTTTTCCACTGAAATTCATCGCAGGTCTTTTAATTACTTCAGGGATTTTCTGGATTTATTTGTCAGGTGGTATCACATATCTAATTTTGAATAATATTCAAACTGCTATAGGTTATGTGTTTGCATTCGTGGGAGGTTTGGTCTTACTAACAATATGGCGAAAGAGTGTTAATACCTACTTCCTGATTTCATATGCACTTCTCTACATGTTTGGAGGTTTATTGTCATATTTTGTGTTCCAATTACTCTTTGGAAGCTCTTTACCAATTAATAGTGGGTTTGACCATCTCATAGGATCTCTTCCTAGTTTGGTTCTTGGATTAATCGTGTCTTTAATGAATATCATCTTCTTTTATCTAGAAGGTCGAGCTGGTTGTATTGCTCTTGATGAAATTCATGTAAGTTATACTACATGAAAAACCATTTTATTAGCGAATGGTTGTGTGACGAAGTCTTAAATGCCTATGTCGTGAATTGCGTTTAGACACAGACTCCGGAGAGTTTGATAATGGGTTCAGAAGCAGAAGCAGCGGACATGTTCAAGTGTCCTGTCTGCAATGGAAATGTAAAGACCGGACCCGACGACATTGTAATTACTTGTACGTATTGTGGTAGTACTACCACTGATGAAGGAAAGGCGATTGGCGATCACCTAATGGAAACTGCTGTCGACGTGGATGCACGCACAGAAGGTTTCCGCAACTTCCTCGACAAAAACAAGGGGATGAACAAGTCTCTGGTTAAAGAGGCACAAGTTATCGAGAATCGTCTAATCTATGTTCCAGTCTGGACTGCTAAAGTCAAGGCTGATTCGTACTACAAGGGTTACAAAACAGTCCAAGTTCCGGTACAAAAAACAAGGACTGTCAGGGATTCTGATGGTCACACAAGAACCGAAACCTACACTGACTATGAAACAGGATATGTGCCTGTACAAGATGAGATTCACACAGATACTGATGAACCTCTCTTAGCTAGGAAAGGTGCTAGGTTTTATGGTCTTGAAGAGTATCTTAAGACCGTCAGCCTGAGTCACACAGTACCTTATGATTTTGAGAAGATAAAAGACCTTGAACCAACAATCCTGAATGCTGAGATTGGTTCTGAAGAGTTTGAGAAAGCCATCCATGGACGCGTAGCTGACAGACACAGATCTCAAGCCGCTAGTGGACTCGCTGAGCTTTTCGATTGTAGAACAACAACCAGTGTGAGAGGAACAACATACCTACAGGCACCATTCTCATTGGTACGCTATAAATACCAAGGAGACCTCTACAAGACGGCCATCGACGGTAATACTGGAAAAGTCGTTCTTGGAGAGATTCCTATTAGTAGAGGTCAACGCGCTCTTTGGACAATCATTGGCCTAATTGGTATCATCGTTGCTGGTGTTGGTGGAGAACTTCTTTTCATGGCAATGAACGCAACCACTGATGATACCTTGTTTATGATAGGCGGGATTGCGTCTACAATCCTAGGAATAATAATGACATTCTTTGGGTTCAGGGTGTTGGTAATGACCGAACGGACCAAGAAGGGGTGATAATATGGCAAGATGTGCGTTTTGTGATGCAGATTTTCAAACAGGTCCTGGAGACCTTCTTCTAGTATGCCCATATTGTGGTACGGCTCAAACAACCGATGGTGCAAAGTTCAAAGACCACTACATGATACGTGTACACTTTGATCAATACGAGTCGCAGACAACCCTTCTTGATTGGGTGTCGAAGCAGCTTGGTGCTCCGGCTGACCTGCCTGTACAGGCAAAGTTCGTCCAAGCCCAGCAAATCTGGTATCCATTTTGGATTAGCAGAGTTGATGCAGACACAACCTATCACGGTCTTGGAAGGGATGCTCATTTCCATAATGAATGGCCACAACGCAGAGGTGCTTACAAAAATATTGAGTACTTCTGGAAACCGGAATCAGGCCAGTTCACGAGAAGACATGAGATCAATATCGCAGCTGTGAAGGACATTGATCCTGATATTCGAGGACATCCAATTCCGACACGAGCAAAGGAATTCTTCAGTCATGCTCATGCAGAGGAATTTGATGGTAAAGTCCTGCATAGTAACATGACTATGGAACAAGCGAAAGAATCTGCCAAACAGATGGCTATGGAGCGACAAACACAACTGATCCTATCCGAAGTTGATAAGATCGAGTCAAGACAAGATCGAATCGATGTTGGTGAAACATTCCTGATTCATGTTCCTGTCTGGGAACTTGAGTATAGGTATGGCAATCGTAAGTACAAAGCTTCAGTATCTGCACCGACGGGATATGTTATTGAAAGCAAATATCCACGTTCTATGGCATTTAGAGCAGCAGGAATTGGAGTGGGTCTCATAATGCTATTGATAGGTATTGGTCTTGTTGCTTTAGCTCTCGATGTTCTTGGACTCGGTGCGATATTACCTGGTGGCGGATTGATATCAGGTGGTCTCCTATCAATTATTGGTTTAGTCTTAATGTATAAGGGTGCTTCTAGAAAGGAAGCCAAAGAGAAGGTGTAGGTCAATCCTACCCTCCTTTTTTTTAATTATTATGAACTACCTATTGGTGAAGGGTATTCAACAGTCTTGAAGACACCACCAAAATCATCCAGAAGTGACCTCTCTTTTGTCCACACACTGATGTCGGGCGCAAGTAGAGTTTCTAGAACTGTGATTGCATTCTCTTTCGTGTCCAAAATAATCTGGTCTGATTCTAGAGCTGCACTAACCCCTGCACGAACTAACCATGGTCCAAGTATGTTATTGCTATTATTCCGAGCGTAATGAAAAATTGTGATGTGGGCACACTCATTTTGTGCCACAAGATCTCTGTATGCTGAGAATCTTGCATGGTCTGCCAACACAGCGGTTTTGGAGTCAATTGTAATATTTTTGACCCCTTCTAAACTAACATCACGTTCAAAGCTTCTTTGAGTCCTTTCTATCCTGAAATAGTCTACGCTTGGGGGTCCGGGTTGACAGAATAGAGTGAAATTCTCTCCATGAATCTCTGATTTCCCAATTCTGTATGATGTTGAAATTGATTTCCCACAAAGTTCTATCAAGCAGCGGCTGATATAGGCGTCAATTACTGCTTTGTATGCTCCTCGTGTTGGCACAAATCTTCTACCTTCCAATCGGCCAAGTAATCCAACTGACATCAGGCGTGCGACTTGATCCAGTGAGTAGTCATAATCAAGTAGTTTCCATGCGGCTTCCGATGCAGGAATATCTAATCCTACAATTCTTTTTGCTACTCTACTAATCTCCGGCTCTGAAACAATTTCCAATGAATTAATTCTTACAATAGAGCCTGCAGGCAGCTGTCCTCCAAGTGGATACAGA
Source organism: Candidatus Thorarchaeota archaeon (assembly GCA_016840965.1). The sequence goes on from JAEORI010000242.1 coordinate 4,657, forward strand.
TTCCGTGGAGGTAGGTTGGGACCTTCTACTTCAATAGCTACAGGGCTGACAGAGAGTGCAATTGTCTGCAGTGCTTCAACTAATTTTGATGGTTCTTTTTCGCGTGCATCGACGGGAATCGTGAACCTATGTAACCGTCGGCGCATGGATAAGATGGCCTCTCTATCCAACCCAATCCATGCCTCAGGATGATCAAATATAGAGAGATATTCCGAGGGTTCAGTTGAAGCTAAAACACTCGCCATCAGGATCGGATACTTTGCAGCTTCCACAGATATGCCGGGTGGACTAAATGCTGTTATTTTTCGATATGATTCAGACTGGTTAAGCTGCATCTGTGTAGTATGGATTTGATCGAGTGCCATTGCTGTCCCCTTGCTGAATTCGGACCTGTATATCCAAAACAAGGACTTTGCTAAGTTTATTCTTCATCATCTGCTTCTCATTGAACATATTATGAACGGGGTGAGGGAGATGTCCGAAACTAACTCCACCGCGAAAGAAATATAGTCATAATGAGTTTGACGAAGAAGAAGCACGATGGGAGATTTGAACGAGACCTCTGAGGATGACACAAGCCATGCAATTGAAAGCATTTCAATTGACAAACCAAAGGCAATCATCAGATGGCTTGATAGAAATCGGGATGATGTTGCAATCTTTATCACAGCAATTATAGCGACAGGTCTCTCTTGTTCTTACTATCTCTTGACCATGCTCTCTTATACAAACCCCGGATTTACATTAGATGATTCATGGATTCATCTTCAGTATGCAAGAACTATCTATGAGGGGATTCCTTGGGAATATTCACCAGGTTATCCAAGTACTGGATCAACCAGTCCCCTGTGGTCATTGATACTCTCTATCTTGTTCTATGTGACCTCAGATCCAATCGGTTTGGCATCAGGTGCCTACATCATTTCAACATGTTTCTATGTAGCATCATCATTTGTGGTTGGTAAAATCGTAAGAAACTATACTCAAAGTGTCATATGGGGGGTTCTAGCGATCGTTGGCTTTGTTATCATTCCCCGTAATACCTGGTTAATGCTCTCTGGAATGGAAACTCCTCTTTTTGTTTTGGTTTTACTACTTTCAATCATCATATTGGATAAAGTCGAAACCAAATATGACCTTGTTCTGGGATTGCTTGTCGGAGTGGCGTATCTCTCAAGACCTGAGGGAATTATTGTTGCATTAGGTGTTCCAGTTAGATTTCTTATCCTAGCTTATAAGGGAAAAGTAAACAGAACACGGATTGCCACTTTATTCATATCAGCTGGCTTGGCGACGCTGATCGCATTACCATGGATTATGCATTGTCTAAGTGTTACTGGATTACCACTTCCTGATACATTCTATGCAAAAGTGCATGAACCAACAGAATTTGAAATTGGAGCATGGGATTTCTGGTGGACAATATTCGTTGCTCAGATGCCCTTTCTCCTCATTGGAGTATTTGTAGGGATAATACTAATTGTTAAAGGAAAACCTTTCCCATGGATGTTTGCTGTATCTCTTACTATTTTATATCGATTGACTGCTCCTTATGCATCATTAATCAATAATACACGGTATCTTCTTCCAATATTCGATCTTTTCTACATTGTATCCATAATCGCGCTAGCATGGGTTCTTGAGATTATTCTTGTTGGAATAATGAAATTTTATAGAGGTCCAGAAGTTAGACTCATCGCTGTTTCTTTCACATTATTCATTCTGATCGTTCCCCTTGTCCCTTACTATGTTGACCAAGCTACTTACTATGGACGAGCAGTAAAAACAGTGAATGATTTGCATGTCAACATTGGTCATTGGATGGCTGAGAACACACCAGAAGATGCTGTATTTGCTACGCACGATGCTGGTGCTGTTAGATTTATTTCAAACAGGTCAATGATTGATTTAGCTGGTCTTGTGAGTCCAGATATCATTCATGGTAATATGACTCCACGCGAAACATTGTCGTACCTACGCGAGCATGGGTGTACATATTTTGTGTACTTTAATGAGCTATTTTCATTTTGGACGATATACCTCCCATCAAGAGCCTATGAGATGGTCTATACTGTCACTATTCCTCCTGAGGTTCATGTAGGAGGAGGCAGACCGACGATGTCAGTTTATCAGATATATTGGGAATATACTAGCTACTGATTAATTTCGCAAATGCTTAAATCAATCAATCCCGCCACATGGTTTTGGAGGAAGTAGATTGGTTGATGTTCGGAGCCAAATAGAGGAATATTTGGACATCCTAAATATGAGGTATTACTGGAATGAAGAAGAAGGGGTCTTTGAACTCATCTTTAGCGAAAGGAAGGACGAACTATCTGCAAGCGAATCAACAGAAGATGATGCTCTGTCATTCAAATATACAGTTTTCATCAGACCTGGAGAAAAATGGATCCAGGTCTATGCTGCTGTATACCCATTAAACGATGTGCCCGATGAGAAGAAGCAATCTGTCATTCTTGATTTACTCCACGCAAATAGAAAATATGCAGAGGTTTGTTTTGATTTTGATGATACTCGTGGATGTATTGGTACATCTCAGGAGATGATGATTAAAGGCTTGAATTTTGATGCGTTTCGCGAAGAGTTTCTCGCTGTACCATGGGCAGTCAAGAAATTTTGGACAGAGATAGCCAAGAAGCATAGTTTGTAGTGAACGACTTATCAATTACAAATAATAACCGATTCATAGTTTGTCCACAATATTGACGAGATCATGTAATCATCATACGAACCTCATTCACTAGTTCGTTGTATAGTACTTCTGGATTTTCAACATCAACAAAACCTCCAGTAAATATCTCTCCTTTTCCTCCTCCTTTCCCGCCAAGTTGGAGTAGAGGTTTAAGAATGTACTCTGAGGCCTCCAGAGGGGTCTTATTGACTTTAAGTAGCACCTGTGATTTTCTTCCCGGAGAAAAAAGAAGAATAATTGTTGGTTCTTTGGGTAGCATTCTATTTGCTAAGATCTTTAATGAACTTGGATCATAACCAGGTAGATATTCATGTTGATAGTTGATGGTTCCAATATGCTCTATGGTTGAACCACTAGTTAGTATTTGTGTGACCTTCTCAATCAGCATTTGCTTTTCATCGATAGCCAATTTTGCTTTATCTAGAACAGTCCCTAATTGTTCCATCTCAAATGGATAGGAATTCTTTCTTTGGAATGCCATGTTGTATGAATCGATAACATGGATTCTTGCAGCCAATCCTGTTATGAACTCAATTTGTGTTATATTGTCATTTGCTTTCACATCAATCACTTTGAAGAATCCAATATCTCCTGTTTTAACAACATGAATACCTGAACAAGCAGAGCTATCTACTTCACCTACACTCACAACACGAAGCTGATCGTATTTATCCTCAAGTCCCTCACGTTTCCTGATAGATGAATCAAGCTGATCTGCATCTACAAAATGGCTTCTAACAGGCAAATCCTCTTCTATTATTCTCACGAGTTCCAGTTCTGCATCGAACACTGTTTCAATATCAAGTTCAACACCTATAATCTCAACAGATCCATGTTTCCCATCTATCCAAAGATTTCCTACAGCAATCTCATCAAACATTTTTTTGATGCTTGAAACAAGTAGATGCTCTGCAGTATGGTTCCTCATTAAGCTTAGACGCCAATTCATATCGATTTCAAGAAATCCTATTCCCTCTTCTCTCAATGGCTCATTTGAAACCAAGATGACACCTTCTGAGTCATCAATTGTATCAATGATATCTGTGGCGCTGTTGCCTATCGAGAGCCTTCCCTTCTCACCTGCCTGTCCCCCTCCTGCAGGCCTGATTACATTTTCTTTAATGAGAATGTGAAAGAGTTCATCAACTTTCTTCACTGATTTAACAGTGACCTCGAATTGATTCAGTTGTTGATTATTCCAATATGGTGGGATTTCGCTCACAGACTTTCACCTTCAAAACCATTACCGCACTCATGCTGGTGTAAGTTGGTTTCAAAACTTTTTCTTAATGTTACTTCAATCCCAGCCTATGTATCTCTGCCTGCCGAAACCGATATAGCATGAGCTGATTGATGTACAAGCGCTCAGAAATTCAACTCGAGGCGATATCCCATGTTCAAATTTCTAAAGACCGATCCAGCAAAGAAAGCTAAGAAATACATCGATAAAGCGCTTATTGAAATTGAAGAAGGGTACCCAGAATACGCAAGTGTGGAATATGAGAAGGCAGCTCGTTGTTTTCTTGAAATTGAGCAAACCGATTTTGCTGTCAAATACTTTCGCGAGGCTGCATATTGTGCTCTTGAGAATAATAACCACACTCGATGCTCCGAAATGAAGGTTGCTGCTGCTGAATGCCTTCTCCAAGAAGGACGATATGATGAAGCCGGAGGGCTCTATTCAGAATCATCAGATCATCTTCATCGAGAGAAAAAATCTAAGGAATCAAATAGGTCTTTAGGCGTAGCAATTGCAGGTTATCTATCTGCAAGAAACTTCAGTACTGCAATAAATCTAATGCGCAAGGCTGAGAAACGGATACAGGACACATCATCAAAAAAAGACCCTATCTACGTTCTTGCTGAGTTTTGCGTGAATATTCTATGTGAAGGTATTGATGTTCCATCAGATCAATTCGAAAATGCTGCGAAGAACATTAGACCAAATGCTTTTGAGAAACCTCTTTTTGATTTTCTTATTGCCTCGACAAAACTCGCGCTCCAGACCGAGATTGTTTTAGATTGGGCTGGAGCTAAACAGAAAGAGGTGAGTGTCAAAGAACCCATAGAGATTGAACTTAGATACAAATGTCCAGTTGAAGTACAAATTATTGATCATAGACTTTCCCTTTCAAATAGCGTCATTATGACAAAACAACCAGAATACGCACTGAGCCCATCAAAAGAAGAATCCTGGCTGCTTGAGTTCAAACCTGTACTAAGCGGAGAGGGAAGCATCGGACCATTTACAGTCACCCTCGAGGGTGATAAGGTTCTAGTCAATAAACATACCAATACCCTAAACTTTCAGATTGCTAAGGCTCCATCTAATCTAAAACTAGAAGTATCACCGGAAAGAGTTTCATGCAATCTTGGAGATGAAGCAATCCTGCAAGTGATAGTTCTCAACGAGGGTGATGGACCTGCTGAAAATATTGAAACAAAGGTAGAACTTTCAGATGGTCTTGAGCTTTCTCTAGGGAATGAGTCCAAACTGGTTCACTTCCTAGGTAGTGGAGAAAAAGTGCATTTCCAAGTTTTTGTAAGAGCTGTTGGTCAAGGAGAGGAGTTAGTCACCATCAAAGTTGTGGACGGCCGATTAGGACAAGAAGTCGTAAAGACATCAGTGGTCAGGGTAGGATAATCCTACGAAGCCTTTCTCTTCTTTCGCTCAATTTCCGATCTAATACTGAGACAAGCACTCATAACCTGTTCAATTGCCTCTTCTTCTTTAAATTCCCTAAGCATATCTTCAGCATTATCTAGGTTATTTTCAGTAAGAGATTCACTAAAGGAAAGAAGTGTTTCAAGCCAGTCCCATCTAGTCTTTGTGATGATTTTCTTTGCTTTCTCGATTCGCTCTTTCGCTTTGCTTGTTCTCTCAATTGTTGCAAAACCCATAGCTGCAAGAGACAGATTAATCACAGCTCTTTCTGCATTTCCATCATCAATTGCTTTGTCCGCTGCTTTGTCGTAAAGGTTTCCCATATTCTCAGCAGCAGTAAGGAAATACGTACGGTTTCCTGTCTTGTGACAAGCGTAAGCCGCCCAAAGATAAGCTTGAGCTGCAGTTTCCATCATCCTCTCTAAGAGAGCTTCTTTTGCCGCATTTTCATATAGAGTTAACGCAGTGGAAAAATCATTAACCTGTCGATATTGTGAGGCAGCTTCGAGATATGCTGTAGCAGCGGCACGATGGTCATCATGCTCAACTCTTTCCTCCGCATACATGTGATAATATTCTGCTGCTTTCTTAGTCATTTCAAGCACTCTATCTAGAAAACAGCTTGCGGCGTTTTTGAACTGGTTCGCAGCTTGATAGTACTTCTCAGCCTCTAGAAACTCGTTAGCCAATCGTTCCCATTGAGAACATTCATCTTCCACGTTATCTCGACCTACCCATAATTAGATTAAACGGACTCATTTCTAAGCCCAAACAGGTTATGCGTAAAGTGTTTGTGCGCTACAAAAATGTAGCTCCGATGTAGAAAGCACGATTTATCGACACTCTGACCATATTCTTTTGATACATGTATAAGATTATGATTGTTTTACATGGATGTACAACTAACATTTTGATACTACGCACAAATTAAAAATTACAGAATAAAACATGTTTACACGTAATTTAAATACAAATTACGTAAATACCATTCATTGAGCTACGTAGGTTTCGATATACGGGAGCAATGTAAAGATTAATTCGAGAGAACTAGCCCTGCTGGCGTGATCCTTTTCCATGATTGGAATCAATTAGTCGGGGACTAATTAGTTCCCGACACCATCTAATCTCCGTTATTTCTGCATTTCTTCCAGGAGTTCTTTAGCTCGTTCAACTTTTACATTCTTTTCTTTGACCAATTTTTCTGCAATAATATCAACTAGGTCTCCTCGAGCTCCTGCAGTCGCTGCAACGTTGCGTGCGTGGAGTGCCATATGCCCTTTTTGAATGCCTTCAGAAGCTAACGCCCGGAGTGCGGCAAGATTCTGAGCAAGACCTACGCTTGCTATGACATGACCTAGCTCCGTAGCGGTTTTAACACCAAGAATCTTCACACTCGCACGAGCTGCAGGATGTACCTTGGTTGCTCCACCCACGAGACCTACCGCCATAGGAATCTCAATATTACCAACAAGATGCCCTTCATTTGACTTTTCATATTTGGTTAGTGAGCTATATCCATTCAATGCGGCATAACTATGAGCACCAGCTTCAATTGCCCTGAAATCATTACCAGTAGCAATAACCACTGCATCAATTCCGTTCATTATTCCCTTATTATGAGTGGCGCATCGATAGGGATCAGCTTCAGCAAACGCCCATGCAGCAATGATGTCATTTACGACCTCCTCACCGCCAAGCAGTTCTTTGTCGAAAGTCGCACCTGAACGAACAAGTCTAAACTCAGCGAGGTTGGATAAAATTCGTAGGATTACTCTTCCGCCTGTTATTCTCTCAATCCTTGGTGCAAGTGCCTCAGCCATAGTATTCACAGCATTTGCACCCATGGCATCACGGGTATCCACTATTAACTCAGTAACAAGCATAACTCCTACTTTGGATTCGAAAATACGCACACGGAGATCTTTTGCACCGCCACCAAAACGAACAAGAATTGGATCTTGTTCATTTGCAAATGCGAGAAGATCCTCCTTTGCTTCCATTATCTTTAGTTTCGCAGATTCAGGGTCGAGAACATTAATGGTCTGGATTTGCGCTATCATGTTTGGTCCAGTGTCTGTGGCAGTAAAACCTCCATGATCTCTTGCCATTCTAGCGGCATTACTGGCGGCAGCAACGACTGATGGCTCTTCAATAGCCATGGGGATTAAGTAGTCTTTTCCATTTATCAGAAAATTAGTAGCAATGCCAAGCGGGAGTGTCATTGACCCAACAACATTCTCAATCATATGGTCGAGAACTCCCATATCCACCTTACCTGGATCAACTAATGGTTCCAGTTCTTCATCACTAAGTCCTGTGACTTCTTTCAGCTTTTTGACTCGTTCCTCTCTGGAGAGTTTATAGAAACC
>JAEORI010000005.1 GCA_016840965.1 Candidatus Thorarchaeota archaeon
CATGCAATTGAGAGCAACTATACAGAATGCCTCATTTATCTCCCAGTAATCAATGTCATCAACACTTAGCCTTGCATGTTTGAGGGCTTTGATAGTAGCAGGTACAGGACCACGACCCATGACCGTGGGATCAACTCCAGCCCAGCCCATGGAAACAATTCGTGCCATGGGTTCAATCCCTCTCTTTTCTGCTTCCTTGGCTTCCATTACAACCGCAGCAGTAGCACCAGCGTTGAGTGGTGAGGCATTCCCAGGAGTGATTACGCCCTCATCTGTGCCCTCTCGTTTGATATACCCCTCTTTTCCTCCATTCTTTTCAAGGAAGAAAGGCGTTGACACTCTGGGCAGAGTTGCAACCTTATCAAGAGTTGAAGGTCGAGCACTCAAGTCTCTGTCTACCAGTAGGGGTTCGTCAACATTACCCGGTGCGTGTCCCTGTAGAGGTATGATTTCACCTTTGAACCATCCACTCTCCTGATTCTTAACTGTCAGATTGTGGCTCCTCACACCAAATTTGTCCATGTCCTCCTTGGTGAAGGTAGGAACCTCCTCCTCGTACAATTTCTGTGCTGTTTGCAGCATATTGAATACGGTATTGACATCTAAGCCAGGTCTATAGAACTCAGAGGCTGTATCCCCAAATGAGAAGTTTGGCTCAACACCCTTCCCCCTCACTCGGGTCATATGCTCAAATCCCGTTGAGAGCACAATTTTACTAAACCCTGTCATTATTTCCATTATACCAATATGCATGCCTGATCCAGCAGATCCACATTGGCGGTCGACAAAAATAGAGGGCACATGATGTGGAAATCCAGACAAGAAGGCGGGTATTTTTCCCCCATATGTCCAATTCTCAAGTACTCCTGCAGCCACTCCGACTGTGATTTCTTCTATATCCTTTTTCTCAATCCCTTTATCCGCTAATGATCCATCAAAAAATTTCATGAGCAAACGGGATAATAGCTCATCTCCTCGGATTTCTCCGAATACGTCATTCTCTGGGTCTTGAGGACGTGATCGTGAAAATGGAGTACGTACATAATCAACCAACCATACATCGTTCAGCTTTGTCATAATCTTTTCCGAGGTTGTCCTTTGTTTTAACTCTTTATTAGGAAGGGTATTGAGATTATATGGTGAGAATAAGTAAATAATTATCAGAACACGTGTTCTAAATTCATCATCTTTTTTTCCTAGCTGGTACATAAGAGAAACATGCCATTCATTCAGACAGGGAACATCAGCACATACTATGAGATGCATGGCGAGAAGGGGTTAGCACTTGTATTCTGTCATGGAGCTGGTGCATCTCACGGAATGTGGCAGCCACAGGTCGAACACTTCTCAAACAATTATAGAGTCCTGACATATGACATAAGAGGTCATCAACAATCTGGAGGCTCAGACGAAACATATACCTGTGAGCTTTTTGCAGATGATCTCCACTTGTTGTTAGAGCAGCTTGACCTATCAGAGCCCGTTGTTATTGGTCTGTCACTTGGAGGGATGATAGCACAAGAATATGCTGTGAAATATCAATCAAGTCTTAGAGGGTTGGTTCTAGCGGATACAGCAGTAGCAGCAGCCCTCACAAAATCTGACAAACTCCTGAAGGCAATGTATCCGAAGTGGTTGGTGAAATGGACTATCAACAGAATGAGTGATGAAAAATATGCTGATTGGTCCTTCAAGTACTTTGATATGAATAACGAGGTGAGAGAGTATCTCAAACAAGAGCAGCTGAAAATGAGTAAAGAAGAGCTACTGAAAGTTACTGATGCCATATACTCATTCAAGCTGCTTCCTTTGGAAACAATTAGGGTACCAACTTTAATTATTCTGGGGGAGAATGAGAGAAAAGCAGTGTTTCCACATGCGGAAAAAATGGCAGAGCTGATTAAGAACTCTCAAAGAGTGGTCATTCCTGGTGCAGGGCATGCCTCCAATCTTGAAAATCCAGAGAGTTTCAATTCAGAACTAGAGAGCTTCCTTAGAAGTATAGTTGCATAGACTGCTTAGAGAAAGTTCTTTGCAAGATAGGGGCCAATATCAGTAAAACCAAGAGACCGATAGTATTCTTTGACTCCAATAGCACTATTAACCAGAATTTGTATGGCATCAAAATCATTTCTTCCAATATCTTCAGCTGTTGACATCATTTGTTCTCCTAGACCAAGATGCTGCCAAGCATCGCGATCCCTTTTTCCAATGTCCACAACTGGACCATACACTCTCAACTCACGGATAATGACTGAGGGTTTCTCAATCATCTCGATTCTTTGTGTTTCAGAACTTGGACTCCTTAGACGGAGAAAACCAAAAAGTACGTCTAGGTTTGGGTCTTCAAGTGAGAGAAATACCTCTGTTCCATCAGAAGCTTCATAGTCGTGTCGAACAAGTTGTATGTTGTCTGGAACAATTTTCTCCTCAGACCTCATCTGAAAATGGCCAATCTCTCTGTATCTAATTGTTGGGTCTCTCTTACCGTTCGCTTTCATTCGTTCATGAACTAATTCGCGGAGATTTCCGGTGTTCAGACCTGCTTCAATCTGATGTAGTGGAATATCCCGTTGCATCCTCTGTATCCTAACATATTCAGGCATCTCACGGACTGCAGCTGAAACCAGACCTACTACCTGTTCGGTTGTATAGGGACTATATTCTCCCGATTTCCACCAATCATATAGTTTCGTGTTCTTGACCACAATGGTTGGATAGATTTTCAACATATCAGGACGAAATCTTGGATCGGTGAATAGTTGTGCGAACGTTTCTAGGTCGCTTTCGACTGTTGCTCCAGGTAGTCCGGGCATGATATGATAACAAACCTTCAGCCCACTATCACGGAGCATTTTGGTAGCATTCGCTGTTTCCTCAACACCATGTCCACGCTCTACTTTTCGAAGAATTTCATCAGAGAGCGTCTGGACACCAATCTCTACTCTTGTGGCGCCCATATTGAGCATGTTGTCTATACTTTCTTGGGTCACCCAATCAGGTCGGGTTTCAAAAGTAAGTCCGACATTGCGAACTTCCGAAGTTTCGTTGAACTTTTTTGCTTGTTCAATGTCTTTACTGACTGACCGATTCATTGCATCTAGGCAACCTTTGACGAAGAATTTCTGGTATTCTGGTGGTTTCGAACACCAATCACCACCCATAACAATCAATTCGACTTTGTTTATGCTATGGCCAATTGTTGATAACTGTGTGAGTCTGCTCTCCACTTGTCTATATGGGTCAAAATCATTCTGAATTCCTCTCATGGTAGCAGGCTCATGTCCAGTATAACTCTGAGGAACTCCGAGATCAGGACCTCCTGGACAGTAGGCACATTTTCCATGAGGACACTCATGAGGTGTCGTCATAGTAGCTACGACTGCAACTCCCGAAACTGTCCTTACAGGTCTTTTCTGCAGGAATGGACGGAGTATCTCTGATTCTTCTGGTACTGTAACTTGGAGTATGTCAGCATTTCTAGGCGTCTGTGCAAGTTTGTATTTAGCAGAGACCTTGGTCTTGATTCGGTTAATCACCTGTTTGGTAAGGGGCTCCGATGACTTGAGTAGCATGTCAACTATCTCTCGATAGATGTGATAGTCATCCACAGGTGCTTTCATGGCCACAAATATCGAAGAATTCGGTTTAATAGACTGCGGTGTGGTTCTCCATGACGAAAAGTTCATAACTTATGCAAAAGTGGTGCTTCTGACCACAGGGGTGGTGGCCTAGTTCGGTATGGCGACGGGCTCCAGATCTAGGTGCGTTATGCGCCTGAATTGGACGGGGTCAATAAATGACCGTCGTCATGAAGACACTCGTCGATCGGGAGTTCAAATCTCCCTCACCCCACCACACACATTTACTATTTTTTGGACCAAACTACCATCCGTGATGATAATAAGTCACTAGGCTAGCTGTAAACTATGGTCAAAGAAAAGACGCAACTGTATGGTATATGCGGAGTTGATGAGGCAGGTCGTGGTCCAATGATAGGGCCCATGGTCATTTGTGGGGTCGTAATCGACCCTGATTCTATTCAAGAGCTTGAAAAGCTGGGACCGCGTGACTCGAAGATACTTTCGCCCTCGCGACGTGTTGCCCTTGGCAAAAAAATCGAAAAGTTAGCTGTTAGCACAAGATTCAGGTCTATCTCTGCAGCAGATATCGACAAGCGTAGAAAACATGCGACCATGAATGAGATAGAGGTTGATGAGTTCGTTTCTGTTTTACGTGAGTTAAAACCAAAAACAATCTATTTAGACGCCGCGGATGTGATAGCGGATAGATTTGGTAAGGTGATTGGAGAAAAGAGTGGTCTCTCAGTAATGGGTGCTGAAATTATATCAGAACATAAAGCAGACTCAAAATATCCCATAGTATCCGCAGCCTCAATCTTGGCTAAGGTTGAACGAGATCAAGTCATTAGCAGACTGCATGAGAAATATGGCGACTTTGGGTCGGGATATCCATCTGACCCCAAGACTGTTGAGTTTGTGAGAGATTTAGTAAGAAACAACAAGAAGCTGCTACCTATTATCCGAAAAAGCTGGGATTCTGTCAGGAAAATTATCGATGATGAATCAACTAGACAAACAGCCATTGACTCATTCTGATTCACTGACTTGATCGTTCGTCAATTATCTTTTTGAGTTCACGTGGTTTCTCAATACCATCAAGCTCAAGCTGTCTAATCACTGGTAGGTTGGATACGCTTTCGTCTGCTTTCCCTTCTTCAACGATAATAACTGCATCTGATTCTGTCACTTTTGATACACTCTTTAGAATTTCCATCCGTTTCTTGAGAGTCCAGCTTGCGATAGAACCTACTCCAGACATCAATGGTGGTCCTTCTTCTTTTGCTGCAACATGGAATGGAGCGCGGTCTGTCCAAAGGACCTTCATTCCCAGTCGTTCAAAGAACTCATTCACACGTTTCTCGAGCTCTGGTGTGTCTTGCGGTGGTTTATCCAACGGTGGATAAGGTTTCTCCATCGGTTTCTCTTGCATCAAGTCAATAGGTATCATCAGGTCTGTTTCAAGTACCTTTTCGAGTCTTTCAGCAATATCAGAACTGACATCCATCTCGTCTTTTTCATATGCGAGTATTGCTCTTGCAGACACCTGAACACAGTCAGCAAGCTCTTCTGTTGTCATCTTTTGGTCAAGTCGGGCTTCTCTGAGTTTGGTACCATCAATCGCAACAAAACGACCGCCTCGCTGAATAAACTCCCTGGGTAGCTGTCTTTCTGCAATCATACTCTGAAAACTGGGAGGGGCAATTGTTGATACACCATATCTTTTGTAGACCACACCAGGATCCAACTCACCTCGTCTTGTCTTCGTACCCACAACAAGAGGTGTTGCATTGAAGAAATGTGCTACTACTTGAAGAGCTATTGCATCATCACTACTGAGGGCATCAATGTTCGCAAGCACTTTCACAAGAATGAGCTGTTCTTCCCTTCGAGCAACAAGATCAAAGCAGCTTGGTCGAACATCACACTGTGACGAAAGTCGAAACCCAGCATCCTCTAGGTGATCAACTACCTCCTGCATCAGCTGAGTTCTTGCTTTAGTCAATTGTCTTTACCACTGCTTTCTCTATTTCGAACCTTTTTCAGCATATCTAATAGTGAAAATATGTTCCCTGTTCTTAGAATATCAATCAGAATTGAAACTTGAGTCTTCTTTTGATGACATAGCAATTCCAATGGTGGTTGTAGATGGTAATTCTCGTCTGAGTAGTTGGACTTGAGGTCTGGCTAATTTCTCAATCGGTTTCCATTTGGAAAAATTCACCCACGCTAGGTCAACATATCCTATAATTCTGTGGACCATGAATAATTCGATTTTGTTGCCAGCTACAGTGTAAATACCAGGCCCATAATCTAGTCTTCTGAGGATAACAATTGGCAGGTGGACATCTCTATGGAACTTGTTTGGCACTTCAAGGATGATTTTTTCAATCTCTTCTGTTTGGAATATTGAAACTTCTCCAGTCCGTGTTCGAAAATGCGGAGAAGCAACACCAATCAACTCACTCAGAGGAACTCTTGATTCAGGAAGATGGTCATTAAGTGTGTCTATATCATGTTCAATCATTTTGTCAATGAACTTGCTCACGTCAGTTCCTCCGTGACTCGGCAAACAATAAATCGGTGGTCCTTTTCAAGAGGACTCAGGTCAATGTTATCAACCACTTGAAGCCCAAAATTATCAAGGGTCGCTATTTCTCTATTATAAATCTCATCAAGATCAGATGCTGAATCAATGCTTCTTGCTTTGATTGCCAGCATACCCCACGCGCCAAAAGAACTGAATGTTTTAAGGTTTTCATAAAGAATAGTTGCTTGGTTTGGTTGCGCAACATCTTGATAGACCACTTCTATTGGACCGGCAACCACTGACGCATATCGCGTAGGATGTCTTGCGTCTTCGACAATAGGTATTATATTAGGACGATCCGCAGCTAGATGAATCAATTCTCTTGCAGTTCTCTCTGAGAACTCTACTGCGTATACTATGCCATTTTTGCCCACTATGTCAGAACAGTGACTCACGGTAGTGCCTGACGCTGCGCCAAGATAGAGAATTTTAGAACCAGGCTGAATTGGCATCTCTGAGAGCCCATTCCTTATTGCGGCAGAGAGTTTTGATCTCCGGGTAGACCAGATTCGGTATTCTTTTTCTTCATAACTAATGAGTTTCTCACCGTACACACTGATGCCTGGCGCAATTGACTCTGTACAGAGCGATACGCGCTCATCATCCTTGATTGTATAAACTCCGGAAAACTGGTGAGGGATTATTGTTGCCACTCTATCTGCCTCCGTGTCTTTTCTTTGAACGACCTCTGCTTTCACGTTTTTTCTTAGGTTCAGGTTTGGGTTTTGGAGGTTTGGGAGGAGGTGCCTCAGGATTTTGCTTTCGAATCTCCTCTACCCTTGAGATGAACTGGTTTCTGAGATTAGCACCCACATCCTTCGCAGAATAGGCATCAATCCTTGCTGCTATCGAGAGTTTTCCAGCGAGAGATCGAGCAATCTTCCCTCTTTGCCAGTATGGTGCATTGTTCACTTCTGGAACTCGATAGATGATACCATGTTTAGGAGGATCTGCACCAGTTTTCAGGCTCCTGAATAGAGCTTTCTCAGCACCAAACACTTGAATAGTGCTAGATGGCTTCTTAGCGAGCTCCTTTAACGACCCAGCTAGACTAATCAAGCGGGCTCCAATCATTGGTCCAGCCAATGCTGCAATATTTGGAGCTACCGTTCCCATCATCGTACTAATGTAGGCTTCAAGTTCAGTTCTCATTTGAACTAAACCATTCACACTCTTTGCTAAACTAGTTATAATTGTAAGATCAGAGTCCAGTAATTCAGCACCTATATCACCAGTCAAGGCTTTGATTATCTGTTCTGCAACTGTATCAGGAATCCCTATTGATTGCAAACAGTCCTTGTTGATGTTAGTCTTCCCAGCACAAGCATCTAGAATCTTAGCAAAAGTTTCCTGGTCTTCAACCAGTCTATTTAGAGATGGATGATGTAATGAGTACCACTCACGCAGACGCATGATTAGTATATTGATTGATTTGTCTATCTCATCAACAGCGTCAATTGCGTTCTTTATGAGAAGGTCTTTCTCTTCACTTGCTGCACTCACCTTCCTCTTTGCCAGTATGAGAGCAACCTCACGCCTGAATGTAGAGATGTCTTCAGAGGTTGGTGTAATTCCCGCCTTAATCAGGTAGTCATCTTGGCCATCTCTAAACCATCTTAGAGCAGTTCCTTCCTCTATTCGTACATTGAGGTTACCAATCTTTGAAATAGCTCGAGCAAACATGGCGTCCTCAACAATGAGTTCCTTTCCTTCAATTCCCTTTAGACTACCTTTGATTATGTCAGTAACAGTTTCATCAGTGACCGCCATCAGAGTAGTAGCAGCTAGATCAGGGTCTGGATAGAACAAATGTTTCGAGGACACCTTTCCTTTCTCATCGAGAATAAAGAGCCCAAATACATTGATTGATAGGTAGACTGACACCAAGTATCCTTCCTATGGAAATCTGAATGTTGAGAGGGTTGGACTCCGGATAAGTTTGTTGCCATGACTCCACTTAGCTTATTACAAAGCAATTGGTAATCCAGAACAAGGTGTCAGATTGAAAATCACGGGTTACTGGCTAGCATCTGGGATACTCGGGGTTACTGCCGCTTCCATGTGCCGAGTGATAGAATCTGGAGCAGATGTGGTTGTGACGAAATCCATTGGCCTAAATCCTCGACAAGGTCATTCAGGTCCGATCATCGCAACATCCCACGGAGGTCTCATCAATGCGGTGGGTCTAACAAACCCGGGAATAGATGCTTTCAAAGAAGAAATGGAAACTCTAAGAAATCAAAACATGCCAGTGGTCCTGAGTATCTTCGGAAATTCGATTGAAGAAATTAGAGAAGTGGCTCTAAAAGGCGTCCAGCTAGAACCGTCAGCTATTGAACTAAATCTCTCTTGTCCTCATGCAGAAATTGGACAAATTGCACATAACCCAGATTTGACATACAGGTATGTTGCTGCAGTCAAAGATGTAGTAGATTGTCAGGTATTTGCCAAACTCACACCCAATGCTTCGGATATAATTTCAGTTGGAAAAGCTGCGGAAGAAGCTGGTGCTGATGCTGTTGTTGCCATAAACACGCTCAGAGGAATGAAGATTGATATCCACCAGATGCGACCAGTTCTTGGTAACAGAATAGGGGGACTGTCAGGACCACCAATTTTTCCGGTCGCCGTGAGATGTGTCTATGATCTGAGTCAGGCTTTGGCAATACCAATAATTGGAGTAGGAGGTGTTTCGACATGGGAGGATGCTATTGAAATGCATTTAGCTGGCGCTAGTGCAATTCAGATTGGTACAGCTCTCATTAGAGGAATGAACATCTTCTCAGGGATCAAAAAGGGGGTCACAAAATACCTGGATGAAATGAATATTTCAGAAGTATCAGAAATCATTGGTGCTGCATGGAGGTCTAT
Organism: Candidatus Thorarchaeota archaeon; assembly: GCA_016840965.1. The sequence goes on from JAEORI010000005.1 coordinate 9,043, forward strand.
CTCATGAGTATGGAAAAGCTCATGGGAAATCCCCAATCTGTACGTGTCATAGATGTTATACACGAAACTGAAGACGCCCGCACAATCATTATCGATGTCAAGAGACACATCCACAAATTCGCTCCTGGTCAATTTCTCATGGTATGGATTCCAGAAGTTGACGAGATTCCCATGAGCATATCTTTATGGGACCCGCCAAGAGTTGGGATTACAGTTCGCCCTATTGGTGAGGGAACAAAGGCGCTAGTTTCACTACAAAGAAGAGACTGGATTGGTATACGAGGCCCCTTCGGATCATCTTTCTCACTTAACTCAAAGAAGGCCTTGGTAGTTGGTGGCGGAATAGGAGTGGCACCTCTGAAACCTTTAGTTTATGACCTTCTCAAGAGTGAAACTGAAGTGACGATGCTGATTGCAGCAAAAACCAGACATGAGCTGATATTCTTTGATGAGTTCTCACGATTACTGGTTGAGAAGTTTGTTTTAAGAACATCCACAGAGGATGGGTCTGAGGGTTTTATGGGATTGGCTACTGAGGCTGCAAAGGAGATTCTGCAAGAAAATCAATTTGACACGTTGTATACATGCGGCCCTGAGCTAATGATGTACGGTCTATATGATTTAGTCAAAGGAAGGAGGATGTCATTTCAGGCATCACTCGAACGATTCATGAAATGTGGATGTGGTATTTGCGGTACCTGTGCCCTTGATCCTATGGGATCACTAGTATGTGTTGATGGTCCAGTATATAGCAAAAAAGAGCTATCGAAAATCATGGAATTTGGTAAGTATCATAGAGATGCTGTGGGCAAGAAGAAGAAATTTTGAACCTCAGTCGGAGTCGAGAGGGAGATTGTCTGCAAAAGGCGTTGGATTATTTTCTGACTCCAACAACTTGGCCCTTTACATATCTCTTAACATAGTTTCTTTTATTGCGTAATCTAGGAATAGGTGTGTGTCTCTCGCGACCATGAACTTTAGGTGTGGATTCGCGAACCTTTCCAGCCTTTGTAAGTGAACCGTGTGAACCAGGCATTTTATGCTCCTCTGTAAAGGACTTACTTGTAAGTCCGAATTGTTCTCATAAAAAGCTATCCAATTGACCCCCTATTGTACGACCTTAATAACCCCGGTAGATACCCGACTACATGACCCAGCCACGGCTGCGCTTACTA
>JAEORI010000030.1 GCA_016840965.1 Candidatus Thorarchaeota archaeon
GACTCCACTCCTTTCAAGGATTGGAATTAGTGATTTGAATCCGCCAACGAAGAAGTGTAGCCCTTGATCAAAGACATAGCCTGACTCTGTGTATGACCTGGCACGACCACCAACAGTCTTTTCTTTCTCAAGTATTGTACATCGAGCCTTGAGCCCCTTCAATTCAAGAGCACAACTGAATCCTGCGATTCCACCACCGACGATGACAACGCGTGTGCCTTTTTCTTTACTCATATATGATATCTCCACATTTCTCTTGTTAATTCTTCCTACTCCTCCACCTGAGAGGGTCGAGCTTTATCAAGGATTAACTCATCAAGCTGAATTACTTCCAGATTCGTTTCTCTGGCATTATAACTCAGATTCTTATAACACGACACACAGGTCGTTATGATTCCGTCTACACCTAGCTCCTCTGCTTCAGCGACTCTTCGTCTACCAACAGACTCAGAAAGGTCTGGATCTAAAACAGTAAGAAAACCACCGCAGCAGTTTGAATTTGCGCGATTATTTTTCATTTCCACTAATTCAAGACCCGGAACAGCTCGGATTATCTCGCGTGGGGGTTCATAAATTCCTAAAGCTCTTCCCAAGTGGCAGCTGTCGTGGAATGTGTATTTACCTTCTAATCCTTCAAAAGTGAGAACACCATTTCGCACCATATCAGCCAAAACTTCCACGGTGTGGAGTATCTTAATGTCAAACTCGGGGATAATATGTGGATAGTGTTCCGCGAGTGTACCATAACATCCTCCACAGCCCGTGACTATGTGATCCACACCTGCTTTCTTGAACATCTCGTAATTCTTTCGTACTACTTCTGCAAATCCTTTGTCGTCGCCAGCCCAATAATTGAACAATCCGCAGCACACTTCACTTGGAACATATCCTGCATTAACCTTCAATTTATGAAGCAAATCGACCACCGTTTCAGGCTGATCAGGATACCAGAATGATCCCATACATCCCGAGAAGATTGCTGTTGTTGATTCAGGAGGGAGTTCCAAGTCTTCAGCCCAAACAGTTCTATCATCAGATTCGTATCCGATAAATGGTGTTCCCTCTTTCTCAATCCAATCCAGAACTTTCTGTAGTGGTTCTGACATTTCAGCCCCAGTCTTTAGAAGTTGACCTTTTGCATCATGCCAAATATCTGTCACAGGAACTCCTGCAGGACAGATTGCCTCACATCGTCTACAATCGGCGCAATATAGCCGTTGTAGAAGCTCAACTGGTGGATTCCTCATCTTCGTAGCGTATGCTTGAAGAGCTCGAAGTTTTCCTCCAGGACTATCAAGTTCAGACTGTAGCTCAATGTACATTGGACAAGTATCTCTACAGTAATTGCATGAACCACAGTTGCGTAGTACTTCTGCTAGATTATCGATATTCATTATGACACCTCACTTACCCACATATCTTGACAGCCGCCGGAATGCAGCGGCTAATGTAAATAGTAAATCTATCCTTCTGAAAGAAGTCATACAAGTCGTTACTCTATCGGGATTCATAATTCCCTCAGGGTCCCACTTGGCTTTAGCTTCCCTCATCTGTATTAATCGATCTGGATATGCACGCGACATATAGATTGAATTTTGAAGTCCAATCGTATATGGAACTCCTCCAGATTTGATAGCTTTTTTCATCATCTTATGCAAGATTCCTTTGCTTGAAATGAACTTCAGGTATTGAGCGGCATCTATCATTGCCATTAGCTCAAGTCGCATAGCATCTGGTGTGCCCAACATGCCAAACCACAAAGCTGGAATTTTGTGAGATCTGCGGTATGACTCATATGCAGAAAGCATCTCATACACTTTCTCAATAGGCACCCATAATTCTTGGAACATCAGAGTTTCAGTGTGTTCCTTTGGATTGAATTCAGCATCGTATCTTAGTTCCCATTCTTTTTCAGAGAATTCTTCCCCGAGAAAGACTCCTGAATTGTCACCAGCAATAACATTGAGCTCATCAGATGGTATATCGGAAGGTGTGTCTATGTAGGTTACAGTCAGAACGTATTTTCCATCTTCAAGTGGGTTGCTGTACTTTAGAAGTTCATCGTCTGCAATCTTTAGATAGACTGGTTTCTTCTCGAGCTGTGCTGTTCCTTTCACTGCGTTGCAGAGTCCTTCCAATTCTTTGAATCCATAGCTGAATGTCTTGTATCCCTTAGGTTTCTCATGTACTCGCAATGTCATCTCAAAAATGACACCAAGTATGCCATAGGAGTGCAAGAAAAGGTCAATCTCATCATCCTCGAGTGTACGTTTCGTTCCATCTCCTCCGATAACTGAAAGTGAAAGAGTGTGTTCTCTGAGTGACCCATAATATGGAGTTCCTATACCACCCCTACCCCCACATGCTATCCAACCACCTATGACTGCTGACTTCGCACTTGAAGGGTAGATTCCGAATGTCAACCCATGTTTCTCAAGTTCGTTCTCAAGTCTCTCGAAGGTAACTCCAGGCTCAACGCGAACTGACATTGATTTTTTGTTAATCTCGAGGATTTTATTCATAGGTTTGATATCGAGTGATATTCCTCCACGAGTTGGACTAGATGAGCTCATGCAACTTGAAGCTCCACCACGAGGCACAACTGGTATTTTGTGATGCCGCGCAATCTTCAGCACCCCATCTATCTCATTCACATTCTCAACTCTGACTACATAATCTGCGAGGTATTTTGTTTTCCACCGATAGTGATATTGAGGAAGAACAGCAGGATCACCACTATATACTACTCGTTCTAGTTCGGAATCTGAAACTCTCTCCTCACCAACAATCTCGACTAACTTGTTAAGTACAATTGCTTTGGTTTCCACAGTTGGTTGTGGGTCAGGTACATTTCCTAATTCTGTTTCAGTCATCTAAACCACCTCACGGAACAAAGACTTCTCCAAGATAGAATCCCATTATTCCAAGTATTGTCCACAATACAACTGCAGGAAGCCCAAGATTGCAGGTCTTCCATCCACCAAGATGTGTCAAAAGCGCGAGGGAACCAAGAATCATACTAATTATTCCAAGCCAAACATGCCATGCGTGCATGAATAATAGCATGTTACTAATATCTATCAAGAATGCAGGATTCATAACACTCCAGGTGCTGGCAGGCTCCATGAATAGGCTCAAGACATTTATCGTTGTTAGAATGTAAGCCAAACCAAGCATGATACCATGCATTCGAGTGAACCTTTCTTCGTCATAATACTCAAGAGCTGTTCCCAGATATGCTAGAACAAGTGCTGGCGCTCCAAGTAACCAGCCATAGTGAAATTGTGGTAGCTCTATGGGTTCAACAGGAATTTGTCCGACGATATATGACAAAGTGGGGCTGATGCTCTCAGTTCCTGAGGCGTCCATTGCAACAATCCGCCAGAGAACTTCTTGATTATTTGCGAACCCAGGAATCGTTCCAGAGTATACACCAGCTTCAGCTGTTTCAGTCATACTCACATTTGTCCATGTTGCACCACTATCGAGGCTGTATTGAAGTCTGACATAGGTGATTGTTTCAGTGGAAGTGACAGAAACTGTGACTGTGAACTCTTCATTTGCTCGTGGGACTTCTGGAGTAGTTGAAGGAGCTCCAATCGATGGACCTGGACCTGCTTGGACTACATTGACGGTTATTGAGGAGCTAATCGAATAAGGAGTATGTTGGGCTGCAAAAATAGTCAATGTATATGTTCCAGCAAATGCAGGAGCTGTGATGTTGTAGAAGGTATGAATCGCATTATCAGCTATGTCAAGATCTAGAGTAGGATCATTATCAGCGACTAGTCCTGGGTCATCCATATTCATTGGCACTTCTATGATAAACTCATCATTATTATCCACTTGACTTGGAATTCTTAGTACAAATACATCTTGTGAGAGACCTGCCGCAGTGACCTCAACCTGAAAGGTTTCCGATGGAGCCACATCAATTGATGAAATCGTACTTATCGAAAGACCTGTTGGATCGTTGTGGCATGTTTCTAAACTTGAACAAGAGCTCTCGGAGCTTCTATTCGCGAGAACATTTCCAGCTGCTACCATGATGAGGATTACTGAAGCAAAAACAACTAGTGCGACTCTGAACTTGTGCCTCATATGACAATCACCGACTCTGTATCATCGGAATTCTTCTGGATATACCTCCAGGATAATTGTGTCCGCCAGTAAACGACCCTGCTTAAAATCTTACGGAATGTAATAATTCATCTTCTTATTTTTATTCCAACAGTTACAATTATTACCAATTTTGACGTATTCCGGCTACATGTGTAACTGAAACAATAGAACCTCTCGACAGAACTAATCCGTGATGGCACATTTATCAATCATCCGTAACCGATATATTACAAAATGTAAGTATAAGCTAACTATTACTATGGTCAGAGGGGACATATTTTTATTGGACTGCTTGTGAAAATTACAAACCCTAATCTACGGACGATGGTGAAAAAAATCAATGGTGTACTACACTGAAGAGACCTCTAGGGTCAATAAGCGCTTAGTAGCAGGGTACTACCTGTTCCTTTGCTTGATTGGTTTCGCCATTCTCCTAGGACCTACGGGATCTGGAATACCTATCAC
>JAEORI010000243.1 GCA_016840965.1 Candidatus Thorarchaeota archaeon
CAGTATGGTATCTTTAGATGGGTTCCTACTTTTGAATTGCGAGCTTATGAATTGGTCTTGGATCCAGAATACAATGTGGAAACAACGAGGATTGCTGATGTTATAGATAATAAACAGAGATACTTCGTAGAGGGCATAATTGATAACATCACCCCAACGAGAGAGGTCTTCTCCAAGAAAGACAACAAGTATCATCATGTTGCTGAAGCTACTCTAAAGGATGATTCAGCATCAATCAAACTCGTACTCTGGGACGATATGATACGACAAGTCCAGATGAATGAGCGTATTCGAATCGAAACTGCGTATGCAACTACATTCAGAGATGAACTGCAACTCAATGTGAGCAAGTACGGACGGATAGCTATTCTCCAGAATTAAATAGGATGAACCATATACTCTAGGCCAGAGGTTCATAATCGCCAAAGAATTCTTTAGGAGAGAATTGACTAGACAAATTCATTCCTCTCTAATACTGTTGATAAGATGCGTTGTCCGTTCTCCTTTTATTTTGCTAGAATGCATGATGATTATGGAACTAAGCACGATACTGCTTTTCACTGGCATATTTGTTGTAGTATTTATTCTGATAATTGGCAGAAACTCAAGAATTCGCGGCACAAACAAGGTCTGGGCGCACCAGAAAAAGCAAATGAGAATTCGTGCTGTTGGTCCATGCGCTGTGGCAGTCGGTGTTTACAAGACATATGAAGATCGAAAGCGTTTAGAGAAAATGAACTCTGAAAGCAAATTAAGTGAGGGTTGAATTGCTCATATTGGCTCGGATGGTATATAGAAACTCTACTTTATACTTCAGGTAAGTATCTCTCTCAAAAGCATTGTTGCTACTTTTTCCCACGTCTTCTTTGCATCTGAAGCATCAGCACCAAAGAATACTGAACTAATTAGTCCATCACGTAGTGCAACCAGGCCTCTCCACACAATACCTACATTCGCATCTTTTTTGATTGTGCCCTGATTCTTCAACCTTTCAACATGGCTAGCAAATTCACGATAACTCCTGTCATAGATCTCACTCATTCGATTCCTGAGTTCTTCATTTCTTGCTGCCTCAAAAAACAGATCAAGACCAAAAGAACGAGTCTGAAGAGCTCTGCCAATCTTCATTTCAAAAAATTCCTCTGAAGCTACATACATGGGGTTGTCAGACAATATTTTTGACATCACCTCATCTTTTTGAGCTTCTAAGATGAATTCAATCACCTCAAAGAAGAGTTGCTGTTTGCTCTTGAAATACTGGTAGATGGCTCCCTTACTAACTCCCAATGCTTCTGCAACATTTTCCATTGTTGTCCTATAATAACCTCTCTCAATGAATACCCTTGCCCCAGCTTCGATGATTCTCTGCTTGGCTGTTTCTTTATATTCCGGCACTACTTTTGGCATTGTAAATCAGACCTCAGTTGAATGAGAACCTCGATAATTGCTTAACTAAGAAGGTTAAAAAGTGACTTATTAGTATTTATTCCGACTATTAAGTATATATTATCATGGACGAGCTGGTGCTTCCTATGGCTGATGAGATGTTCTACAGGGTTCTCTTTGTTTTACTGTATGCATTGTTTTTTAGTGTCCGAGGATACTATCGTTTCGTTAAACCGCAACGGGCCGAACCAGATGTAGTTGAAGAAAGGAAGAAATTTGGAATACCCGAAGGGGTCATTACGTTCGCCATTCTTGGGTACTTTGCATCGGTAATTCTGTACCTGCTTAATGTTCAGTGGTTTGCTTGGTCTCAGATACCAGAATATCCAGAATTTATCCGTTGGATTGGTGTTGCCCTTGTATTAGTCAGCGTACCCTTTCTCTGGTGGATTCATAAAACTCTCGACCGTCAATACTCTCCATGCCTGCAGATCAAAGAGAGTCATCGTTTAATCACAGATGGGCCATATGCGAGTGTTCGTCATCCTATGTACACGGTTCTGAGTTCTTTCTCCTTTGGAGTTTCCCTTTTGACTGCAAATTTTCTGGCCATTGCTTTTACAATGTTGATTATCATTTCTTTTCCTTTTGTTGCACGAAAGGAGGAGCAAATGCTTCTGGAAACTTTTGGTGATGAGTATGCTGAATATATGCGCCGAACAGGTCGTTTTCTTCCACGAATCAGGAAATAGCTGGAGAATGCGCATCACATTCATGTCGGGCGATATATTTCAGGCGGTGGCTCAATCTCCAAGATAGTCTGGTTATCTGTAATCCATGATTCAATCTTCCCTGCCCAACTTGGTTCTATCTCAGCTCTAGGGCGAAGGTATACGACTACCCAGTCGTATGGTGAAATCATGAAATGCCACTCAATTTGCATCTCCCATTGGCTGGACATGAAGAGATAGTGACCGACTACCAAGATACCTACACCATTATGAATCGGTGTCCATGAAGTGGTATTATCAATACCATACTCAGGATGTGATGTTGCTAGATAATCAATGAACACATTTCGTTTTGCTATGACTTCCGATATGTCCCCGAAGGTCCAATTCCAAACGTAGAGAAATGCTGTGTCATGAGCTATTAAATCGCCTGCTGAGAACGTGACTTCAATCTCAATGCATGTGTCCAAGTGAGTCGAATTGGGATAGACAAAGACCTCTATAAGTGGAGTCTGTGACCAATATGTAAAATCAGTTTCTACAGACACGTTAGTCTGTATTGAGATTTCATGTGTGGTTATCTGTTCTCTGGAATCGATTTCAACAAGGAACCATCCTGTTTCACCAGGACTCGTATTTGTGTGGTCTGGGATGAAATTAATCTCAAGTTTTTCTGAATTCAAGTTCATGTAGATCAAAGCTGCTGCAACTGAACTGATTATCACAATCAATAACACGGCAATAACGAGCAAACGTCTTGAGTTGCTCATTATACTCACCTCTTGTAGATGTTCATTGCAATTAGATATAGAGCTGATGGACTAAGCATTACACTCTGTACACTGAATCTTGAGTTTTACAAGAAACCAGGAGGAATCTTAACCGCATGTGTACAACGGTCATCTCCTTTGAGGAGTGACTCAGTCATCCATACGTCTGTGGGCTGTTGGAAAATTCCTTCCCATAGCTGTTTCACCCATCCCCCAGAACAACAACAGAAGGTTGGTGATATCGTTTCTTCGCTTCTCTTCACAAGACCGCAATGGCAATACGCGAGTCGCTTTTCCTCATCAGTGACTGCTCTCTGGTGAGCCTTCGGATTGTAAGGCACCTTGGTAATATAGATCACATCATCTTTTCTGACCGGATAATCATAGAATGAGCCTCCGCCCCATGAATCATCCTGCCACATAAGCTTCAGAAGGTCATTTATATTTCCGAGTTGCTCGAAGGCAGTTCTCATCTCCTTGATTCGAGTTTTAGGATATTTGTGAGGGCAAGTATCAATCATGATCTGATTTCTAGTCTTTTCATCACATAGATTATCCAGCTTTTCCATCGCTAGTTTGATCCAAACAGTACGTTCTTTCTTTGCTTGTTTAGCAGAGCCTGAAGGTACACTCTCCCATTCCTCTGTAATGATGCTACTAGAATCCTTTCCTGCATAACGATTCACGCTTTCAGCAAACTTCTGAAACCACTTCATAGTAAACACCTATGTAGAAATGTGGTGGCTCGCTGTTTCAATTCATCTTAAACAAACACACATGGACTCTTTTTTTCTTTATAGCTCGTTATTTCCGAGATTTTAATTTCCGCGGATGATTACTACCCAAAGATATTTAACGATAGTTATTTTTTTTGTATAGTGTTACAAGTAAATAGATTGTATGCTATTGCACATTTGGGAGTTTAGTCAAAATGGTTTCTGATTATGTCTTTGAAAAGTATCAACCTAAATCTTTGGATCTTGCAATCGCAATTATAGCTTCAATCGCGATGCCTATTATTGTAGGATATCTCTTTGATTTTATTGGTGCCTTAGTTCCTATGGCGATTTACTATGGACTCTTTGCAATTCTAATTGTAAGATGGCGTCGGGGCAGTCTTGATTATCAGATTCAGTGGGGAAACATTAGAAAACAATTCAGAAGTTACTTAACGCCTCTTTTCCTTGTGCTCTTCCTCCTACAGACAGTATTGGTCATTACTTCGTGGTTCACATTAATACGAGTAGAGATTTTGAATCCAATAGGTTGGATCCTGACTCTTTTGATATGGGCTCCCATTAATGCATTTTCTGAGCAGTTGATATGGCTCTACACTTTCGATTCATTTGCTGAATACTACAAAGACGGACGGAAACGCTCTATAATGGTCTTTATTGGCGGTGCTCTTTATATTGTTCTCATAGGCATGATTCACGTCCTATTTTGGTCCAAATTCCTGTTAGAGAGTAGCTACCTGTTTATATTCACGCAGATATTCTTCATCATTCAATTCATAATACCAATTGGATACATCTTCCTCTACAGAAGGACTGGTAGTATGTGGCCTCTTGGTATCA
>JAEORI010000244.1 GCA_016840965.1 Candidatus Thorarchaeota archaeon
GAAATAACAGCAGTTTTTGATACTAAATCAAAATCCACGAGAGTAGGAACCAATATATTCCAAGCAGAAACGCAATGACCCAAACACTAATTGTGATAAACATAATCGGCCTCGTTCTCTTCAATAATTTCAGGGGCATACCTCGTTTGAAAATGAAGATAGCAGCCAAAATGGCTCCAAGTCCTATTGCCAAAATACCAATCATGTCGTGAACTATCTGATACCAGAAGGTGATTGGATCACCTAGCATAATTGATAACCGAGATACTGCAATAGGAATCATCCAAAAGCTAACGGTCAAAAGGTGAATGAGAACAACGCTATATACGGCTTTATGATGAAGCTTAAATTTCATCCTACTTGCTCCATAGCGCCACCCAACAAGTAACGCTATGAGAACAATGATTTCTAAAACAAGTATGAGATATGAAATTGGGATACCGAATATTTCTTGCATTTTTACTCTCTCCATCTACTTTGTTTCGATTTCACTCACACTTCCTCGTGTAGTAAAAAGACTAGATCGCAAAAATGAACCTTTCCCCTCATGTGCGGATACAATCGCTGAGCCAATCATTCCCCAAGGGCAGAACCTGACATTAAGATCTTGGTACGCTTCGGAATCATGAATTCTTGAGAACGCGCAACCATTAGTTGCAACTGTTATTTTATCACCGTCAACCTTTGCACCAGCAAATTTGACAAAACCATGGTCTTGTATGTATTTAGAATATCCTTTTAGTTTATCAGCTAGAGAAACACCTGGATCAAGTAAGTACTCTGGAAGATAGGCAGCAAGAATATCAGACATCCGTATGAAAACATAGTCCTTGATTGCCACATCCCCCAAAATATCTATGAAAACGCTCTCATAACCAAATATTGCAGCACGAAGTTTCCAGATTTCTTCCATTGTGAGCTCTTTTGTAGAACCAGTAGTTTGAGCTTCTTCGACTTTTTTATGGAAGTAAGTAAGAAAAACGTTGAGTTCTTCAGGGGAGGGTTTCTCTGAAAAGATCTCAGGAAGAAACTCTTGGACATAGTAGACCATTCGCGGTAAGACATGCTCATCTAGAACTTTAGGACCAATGAGTTCAGTTCCCACTGCATCATAGGCATCAAGTATGCCCATGTAGAGAAATACTGCCTCAAGTTGTTGGCCATCTTGCGAGGATGATTCAGAACTCATGAGAAGTCCCGATTAAGTATGTTCCAGTGCTGCTTATATCTTTCATCCATGATTGGTCAGAGCGATGGAAATTCATGCAGCCCAAAACGAGTCACGTCACTTGTACTAGTCAAACTGACGCCCCATGTTCCTTGACCACTCGTTCTAGCAAAGAAGCGTTTATAGGGCCTCCGTGTGAGGGACTTGAACATAGTATCTATATTCTTGATGAGGGATGAAATGAAAATGATTGATTCTTGGGGAATTTCTTTACCTTCCTTTTCGCTTACACTCCCACTCTTAAAGAACGTTAAAGTTCCAATCATAGTTTCTTCGGATGTCAAAGCAATTTCAGACTCAAATGAATCAGCATAGCAAATGGTAGTTGCGGCTTCGTACACATTCTCCTTTGGAATACGCATTGCGCCGCTGGCAACGCTCAGTAGGCGACCTCCATTACATGCAACAACAGTGTAGTCATCAGATTCCATAATGAAAAATGAATAGTTATCATTAAGCCCAAGAGTATCTAACGTTTTTTTGAGGGTCGAGTGAACAAGGAGAAATTCGCGAACTTGTTGTTCCTTGAACAATGGTTTTGGTCGCGAGAAACTTGTGATAAGAGAGTTACTACTGGAATCGACCAGAAAGGCAAGAGGAATGTCACTTCGTCTTTCCAGTAAATCAATCACGATGGATGACAGACGCTCGTCACTGAATAGCTGAATATTTATTAGAGATATTCGATCCCGAATCTCTTCCTTCTTCTCAGGAGGCAATTGCATTCCTTCAATCTCGGGCATCTCAACATCTTGAAGCATCGTCTTTATTTTCTCCATAGCTTCACGTGCAAATACTTCAGGTGCTTTTCTATCAAACACACCTACAAGCACTCTATCTGAGTTGGGAAAACGAAGATACAGAAAGTACTCACTTTCGGTTGAGAAGGAATCCAGAACGTCAGAGCGAGCGTGCGAACTGAAGTCTTGAATTGCTGAGAAAAATCCGGATGACAAAACTGCTTTGTCATCATCAATAGTAGAATCTTCACTACTATAGTGGAATTGCAAAACACTGCAATCGATTAAGAAAATCTCACGTATCATCAAGTTCTGAAAATGCATTTCACCATATGAAACAAACGGTCGTCGATGAGCTATAAGTAAAAATTATTATAGATTGATAACAATAGTTAACTGAGGATTTGAGAATGATGACAGAAACAAGGCTATTATTTCTTGCGATATTTTTCATGTCAATATTATCCATCCAAGTAGCTCCAGTGAGTGCACATGGACCATCTGAAGTACATCTTGACTATAACTTTGGGACTCAGGTTTTGACAGTCGATGTCTCTCACAATACTGTCAATCCAAGCACACACTATATTGTTCAGATTATTGTCGAGAAAAACTTAGTTGTGCTTACAACCAGAGATTACACGTCTCAACCATCGTCAGCCAGTATAATTGACACGTTTGATGTTCCAGCAGTTGATGGTGATGTTCTCAGAGTTACTGCTATTTGTAATCTTGCAGGTCAATTATCGGAATCAATAACTGTTTCAGACCCTTCATCTACTACTACCACAACTACAGATACAACCACCACAACTACAGACACTACAACTACAACTGACACGACAACAGAGTCTGGATCTACAAATATTACCGCACCTCCAACGGACATGGATTCAAATTTCGTAATATTGGCGATAGGTGCAGGAGCTGCTATCATCATCATCTTTGCTGTTGTAGTTGTCAAACGTAGATGATATACATAGAGTTCAATAATGAAATAATCAAACAGCCACTATAAATTGGAAACACTATTATCTCAAGTAAAGCATACCTAGGAATTCAAGGTGATAATGATGGTCAGAAAGAAAATACCAATTTTGAGTATAATTTTCCTCTCACTACTACTACTCCAAGTAGCTCCAGTGACTGCTCACACACCAGGACCAATGACACTAGATTATGACTTTGGGACACAAATCCTCTCGGTGCAGGTAACTCATTCAGTTAGTGATGTTAATACTCACTATATCTATCAAGTAGTGGTAGAGAAGAACTCTGTTGTTGTGCTAACAAGAGATTATACAACTCAAAATACAACCTCTGGAATGTCTGCGACTTATAGCATCTCAGCAGTTCATGGTGACGTCTTGAGTGTCACAGCCAAGTGTATCATTTCCGGTCAATACACAGATGATGTTACAGTTGTCGATCCTTCAGCAACTACAACAACTCCAACAAATGGAGGAACAACGCCTACAGACATGACCTTGATTATTGCTTTGGTAGTTGTAGTGATTGGAGTTATTGCTGTTATATTCGCAGTTTTACGAAGACGTTAGTTCACGTTGCATCTGTGGTTTCTTTGGACACTTCCTCAAGTGAAAGAGCTGCGTCCCGAAGGAGTTTCAACTCTCTCTTTGTTTCTGAAGAATCCGAAGAAGCATGTGATACCCAGAACGTAAATACCTAAAACCAAGAGATGGGGAAGTCTATAGAGCTCAAGAGCCAACAACCACCCCCCAATATTAGCAGCGATGGCTCTTACAAGGGAATCAGCTGAACGTACGACTCCAACGGCAGCAGCTCTTTCCTCCTTCGTAAGGTCCTCCATGAAGAATGCATTTGAAATTGGATCTGCCATATTCATCAATACATTGCGAGCTACATAACCAAGTACTGCTAGTTCAAGATATTACCAAACGATAATGTAAGCAGAAAAGGTATTGAGAGTGCTTCTGTCAAAACAACAGTGCGAACTTTTCCAATCTTGTCAGCCAGAGCGGGTGCTAAGAAGTTCCCAGCCGAGAGTATGATAGTGTTGACTCTGAAAATAAACCTAGTAGTCCTGAGTCTATTGGGAATTCATGGGTAAAGAAGAGATTGAAGAACATTACAATCATTCCAGCACCTAAGCCAACACTGGCAACAGCTGGCGTATACTTGCCAATGAAACCCCAGTTTCGAACATTCTTCAGTCCTAATGTTGCAGTTGCACAAGACGGAGTATCCGTGGAAATCTTCGAAATGAGAAGAATAGCGATGGCACTTGGGATGAAACTGAGCCATAGAGTGTATCTATATGGAATGACTAGAGGGTCAGTTGCAGAGAGACCGGAAACGCTGGCGAAGACCTGAGGCATCATACCCACGATGATGTTTCCAGCAAACACACCAAGCAAAGATACGCCACTCCCTACTACAAAAAGGTGCGCTTGGTCTCTGTCAGTTGAGATGTCAGTGACACACGGAGACCATGCAATCTCCCTAAATGCACTGGAAAGTCCAAGTAAGATTTGGGACATAATTAACCCATGTGGATTGAGTGTAGTATACTGGATTACCAATACAAAGAATGCAATGATATTAGCAACCAGGATGATCTTTTTTCGACTCGATCTATCTGAAAGCAATCAGATAATGAATGTAATTCCCGCAGTAGCAAACATTGACACAGAAAGGAAAAACCAATGAAGTCTTCAGGAAACCCTACGTTTCGAAGATAGAGATTGAAGATCACGCCGCTTATACCCCACGAGAACGCACTCAGGAATGCAATAGTGATGCATAATTTGGCGTCTCGTCCAAAAAGATGGAGCTTTCCAATGTAGCTAAGCTTCTCCTCTTCTGATATCGAGTGGATCACCAGAACGAGTTCCTTGGAGTTGGAGAGATTCTGTTTCACCTTTATGAATTATCTATTGAGCACAGGCAGTAAGGCTAAATCGGAGTATTGAGGGCTCTAAAATTATGAAGATTATTGATCTGCGTAGTGACACCATCACTCAGCCAACTGATGAGATGATAGAGGCCATAGTA